>JAVHOU010000057.1:0-4762 GCA_036170275.1 Ignavibacteriaceae bacterium | reverse complement strand
AAAAGAAAAAAGTCATTCTGGTTTCGGCTACACCGTTAAATAATAAACCGGAAGATATTGCGAACCAAATTTATTTATTTCAGGACTCAAGAAATTCTTCACTTGAAGTTTCAAATCTTCAATCCTTCTTTAGAAAACACATTGATGAATATAATAAACTTAAAAAAGAATCCGATATTAAGGTAGTTAAAGAAAAAGTTAAACAGATTTATGAGAATATTCGGGTAAAAGTTCTTGAGCAATTGATTGTGCGCAGGACAAGGACAGATTTAAAAGACCACGATCAGTATCGCGTAGATTTAGATAAACAAGGTATATTTTTCCCGAAAGTTATTACACCAAGAAAAATTCTTTACAAGTTAGAACCGGCTTTAGAAAAATTGTATGATGATACAATTAGTTCTCTATCCCATCCATCAAAGGGATTAACTTACAACCGCTATCGTGCTATTGCATACCTAAAACCGGAGAAAAAAAAGAAATATAAATCTGCGGAATTAGTCTCTTTCCAGTTGGCTGTCATTATGAAAACTCTACTCGTTAAAAGAATTGATAGCAGCTTTCACGCTTTCAAACAATCTTTAGAAAGATTTTCCAATGCTAATTATGCAATGATAAAAATGTTTGAGAAGGGTAAGATTTATATTGCTCCTAATCTAGGTGTTACCGAATTTATTCTTGAAGATAGAGAAGATGATCTTATTGAATTAATTCTTGAAAAATCCGAGACTGATCCAACGATAGAAATTTGTGAACCTTCAGATTTTGAAGAAGGTTTTGTTGAAGGTTTATATCACGATCAAAAAATTCTGCATAATTTGGTAAATGATTGGCTCAAAGTTCAACAAGATCCTAAGCTTGATAAATTTTTAGAAGTTCTTAATGACGGCTTATTTAATAAAGAAGAAAACTATCAGCAAAAACTAATAGTTTTTTCAGAGTCAAAAGACACAACAGATTATCTTTATCAGAAATTAAAAGAAAAAGGTTTTAATAAAATTTTATCTGTAGATAGTTCAAACCGAAAAGAGAAATCTTTAGTAATAAAAAAGAATTTTGATGAAAATATCCCTGAAGCTGAAAAAGAAGATAATTATAATATGATTATATCCACAGAAGTGCTAGCTGAAGGCATTAATCTTCATCGTTCAAACATAATACTTAATTACGATACTCCGTGGAACTCAACGCGTTTAATGCAGCGGATTGGACGTGTAAACCGAATAGGAACAACTGCAAAAAATATTTTTATTTATAATTTTTTTCCTACTGCGCAAGTTGAGGATGATATTGAACTTGAGAAAAAAGCCATTATGAAACTCCAGGCTTTTCATGCTGCGCTAGGTGAAGATTCACAGATTTATACACCAGAAGAAGAATTTGAAACTTTTGGTCTTTTTGATAAAAATGTTGAGGACGAAAGAGATGAACGGCTTGTTTATTTAATGCGGTTAAGAAAATTTAAAGAAGAAAATCCTGAAGAATTTAAGCAGATAAAAAATATGCCTTTAAGAGCACGTGTTGGTCGTAAGAATAAAATATTAAAAGATTCTACTATCTGTTTTATCAGGAATGCTAAACGTGATGCCTTTTATTATTGCAACGCCGATAGTTCTTTAGATGAACTTACTTTTTTAGAATCCGCAAAACAATTTGAAGCTCTTTATATTGAAAAATCCATTCCTCTCCATTCTATTCATCATCAACAGGTCAAAACTGCAATTGAAGATTTTTCAAAAAAAGTTGAAGAACAGAAAGCACTTCATTTAAAAGTTGATATGTCTAAAGGACCTAATGAGAAAAAAGCAATTTCTTTTCTTGATGCTTTTGAAAACTTAAATATTACTAATCAACAGGAGAAACAAAAAATATTATTAGCAAAAAAGGCTATACGTGTTGGTAAATTTCAAAACCTTCACAGGGATATAAATAAACTTGAAAAGTCTCAAAAACATTCTCCGGTAAAGCCGGTTGTCTTATTAGAAAAGCTTATTCATATTCTCTCTAAATATAAGCTTGAACAGGTAACTGATGAAATTTTAGAAGAGGTGCAGCAAGAATTTAATTTTAACGAGCTTAATCCCGAAATTATAATCTCAGAATCATTTTCAGTATAAATTAGTAAGTGGTCACAAATTGTGACCAGATTAGTAAAGAAAAATTTACTTACTTGAAATCACAGTCCTTGATTTCAAGATCTGCTGACATTATTAAGAGCCGTTTATGAAAAAATTATCTTTATTGCCAAATGAACTTATTGAAACCCGGATTCTTCTTATCCGTGGTCAAAAAGTAATGATCGATTCCGATCTCGCTAATTTATATGGAGTAACAACAAAACGATTGAATGAACAAGTAAAGAGAAATAAAGAACGGTTTCCTTTAGATTTTATGTTTCAGCTTACTAACGAAGAAAAATTAGAGGCGGTCGCAATTTGCGACCACCTCAAAAACCTTAAGTATTCGTCCGTTATGCCTTTTGCTTTTACCGAACACGGAGCTATTATGCTTGCCTCAGTCTTAAATTCTCCAAGAGCTGTTGAAGCGAGTATTTATGTAGTCCGTGCATTTGTTCATTTGCGTGAAATATTGGCTTCACATAAAGACCTCGCTCAAAAACTGAAAGAACTTGAATCTAAATTTGAAGGACACGATGAACAAATTAGAGATATTATAGAGGCTATCAACCAACTTCTTCTGCCTCCGGAAAAACCAAAACGCCAAATTGGTTTTCAAGTAAAAGAACCAAAACAAAAATATTCTTCGAAAAAGAAATGACTGAATCCGAACTTAAATCCAAGCTTCAAGAGAAATACGATCATTCAATTTGGAAAGAACTACTTACTTCCATCTTTCAAAAAGTTGATTATTTCGTCCATCCAACTATCCTTGCAGAAAAAACCGAAACAGCAAAATCAGTACGGCAGATTGGTAATCTTTCCATCGCTGATGGTAATATAGGCATATTTGAAGTAGAGGTTTCATCAAGAAAAAACATTGCACGTAACCGGGTTGAATTAAGAAAGATCGCTTCTGCTTATATCGATCAAGATATCATTAATGGAGCCTTTGTTTTTTATTATTCTTCTAATCAGGATGATTACAGGTTTACATTTATTGCAAAGAAATCAGGCATTGTAGAAGATGGTGAATTAAAACGATACCAAACACAACCAAAGAGATACACCTATGTTTTAGGTCCAAACGAATCTTGCACAACTGCCGCTAAACGACTCCTTGAATTTGAACATTCGGACAACATTTTACTTGATAATGTAATTCAAGCGTTCTCTATAGAAAAACTGAACAAAGAATTTTTTAAAAAATACAAAGAACATTATCAAAAATTTTGTGATGAACTTGCACATTCCAATTTCCGAAAATCTGTTTTCAATTTGCAAAACTTCAAAGACAAAAAGGAAAATGACAAAGCTGAAAAACCAATCAGAGACTTTGTTAAACTTCTTCTAGGAAGAATTGTCTTTCTTCATTTCCTTCAGAAGAAAAGATGGCTTGGATGTCCTGCAAACAGTGAAACATGGAAAGAAGGAGATTTTCAATTCCTATATAACCTTTACACTAACTATAAGGACAAAAATAATTTCCTAAGCAAATGCTTAAACAGTTTATTCTTTGACACACTAAATACAAAAAGGGATGGAGATATTTTTGATTTCACAAAAACTCGTGTCCCTTATCTAAATGGCGGTCTTTTCGATAACGTCCATCCCGAATATGAACAAATTAATTTTCCGGTAATTCGCTTTGAAGAATTATTTGATTTCTTCAGTCAATATAATTTCACAATTGATGAGAGTAGTCCGGATGAACATGAAGTAGGTATCGATCCCGAAATGCTAAGCCACATTTTCGAAAACTTACTGGAAGACAACAAAGACAAAGGCGCTTTCTACACTCCTAAAGAAATTGTTCACTACATGTGTCACGAAAGTTTAATCCAATACTTAAAAACAAATTTGAATAGTTGTCATCCCGATTCCGATTTATCGGATGGGGGACCTAAAGCTGTCGAAGCCTTCATCCACAATCAAGAAGTCTCTCAATTCATTCGCGATAACGCAAAAGAAATAGATTCGCTTCTCGACAAAGTAAAAATTTGCGATCCTGCAATTGGATCCGGCGCTTTTCCGATGGGTTTGCTAAAAGAAATATTTCAAGCAAAACTTTTACTTTATCCATATTTAAAAACAAACAAAAAATTTGATCCTGCAATAGTTAAACGTAACATTATCCAAAATTCTATTTACGGAGTGGATATAGACAGCGGCGCTGTGGATATTGCCCGACTCCGCTTTTGGCTTGCTCTTATTGTTGACGAAGAAGAACCAACACCATTGCCAAACCTCGATTACAAAATTATGCAGGGCAATAGCTTGCTTGAAAGTTTTGAAGGTATTGATTTAAGCAATGCTTTTTCAGATGAATTTAAAATCACTTTGGTGGACCCACAAATAAATATATTCTCCGGGGATGTTGAAGATCCTCAGTATCAAGTTAATTTTACACCACAACAAAAGATGCTTATAAAGGACCTTGCAGAGAAGTATTTCAAAGAAACCGATAAAGCTGAAAAAGTAAAGCTGCACAAGAATATTGAAGATCATGTTCTTAATCATATTGAACTAAGCTTAGAATTTCATAAGAACAAAAAAACAATTTTATTGGCACAAACAAGACAAGAATTAAAAGAACGCATTAAACCAATTAACAAACTTTCAGCTCGTAAACAGTATCTTACAAA
>JAVHOU010000056.1:0-4765 GCA_036170275.1 Ignavibacteriaceae bacterium | reverse complement strand
CAAAATCAATGGATTCCCGTTTGCACGGGAATGACAATCTGAATAATTCAGAAGTCTCAAAAACATAATGAAAAGGTTATAAAAATGTTAACAATAGCGAAGCCCATTAAGGACAGGAACCATCTTTTTTATATTTTGGGAGCAATCGCGATTGTTGTCATTGTCCTTGCTGGTTTCACCAAAACTTATTACTTGAAATTTGCATTTGGCACTCCTGCACTGACTCCTTTGGTGAATCTGCACGGTATAGTAATGACACTATGGGTTGTTCTGTTTCTTGTGCAAACCTGGTTAGTGGCTTCGCATCGAACTCATATACATCGTCGCTTGGGCATCTTTGGTGCAATATTGGCGGCAGCAGTATTAGTAGTGGGTACGACCACTGGAATTGTGGCTGCGAAACTCGGTCATTCGCCCGGTCCACCGCCCTTAGTTTTTCTTGTTGTTCCACTGGGAGATATGGTTATCTTCGGAACTCTGGTTTCAATTGGCCTTTATTTCCGAAGAAAAAGTGATATTCATAAGCGACTGATGTTGCTGGCTAGCTTGAGCCTGCTTACTGCTGCCATTGCACGTATTCCCTTGGAATTTATACACAGTGGCGGTATTCCAGTGTATTTCGGTCTTACGGATTTGTGCATCTTGATATGTGTGGTTTATGATACTGTGAGATTGAGACGCCTGCACCCGGCTTTCACTTTGGGTGTGATATTAATTATAGCGTCACAACCTTTGCGTCTAATGCTGGCAGGTACACAAGCCTGGATGCAGTTTGCCAATTGGTTAGTGCGTTAGGCTCATTTAATAATAGGAGTGTTTGGGATAATTACAAATAGAAAATGTAATAATTTATTTAGCTTATTATTATGGTTTTGATCTAATGCCCATTTATAAAAAAGTTGATGCTGTTTAAAAAGCTGAAGATATAAAATTCAGTTCTCTTGGAAAGCAGTAGAATAATAAAAATAACTTAAAGGAAAAGTAAAATGTTGAATAAAATGAAATCCGCCTTAGGAGGATTGAATGCAATGCAATTTGTCCCTTCGGGAAAATGCGCCTCCGGTGGAAATGCTTCCAGTCTTTCAAGCGGAGTTTATTTCTACAAACTTACTGCTGGTTCTTTTGTTGAAACGAAGAAAATGATCTTCCTTCGTTAACACTACGGCGGACAGGTCTTAATGAAATAAAATTTTTTTAATAACAGATTGAGCGTTTTTTAATCTTAGCTATAAAAGTCCTACAGAATGCGATAATATTACTAACACTCCCCCAAGTAGAAAGAGTATGTTTGTGTTTATTAAACATTTTTAATCTAATGTTAATCAGTTCTTAACAAATGAGGATTAAATATCATTTGAAATTTTAACTTGTTAAGAATAAAACAGTTAAAAATTAAACATACCGGAATTAGATTGTATTGGAAATATATTATTGCCTGTTACTAATATGTAAATAATTGTACTTAATTATAGTTATTTGAAATAAAAATTATATGTACGCAGAAATTAAAAGGAATACTATTGCAATAATTTACTTTGTTGTTCTTAATTAAAAATATAATCACAAAAAAAGGAAAGCAGCAATGTATTTACCACGATCATTCAAAAAGTTAAGGATATTACTATATTCAGTATCAGTTCTCTTTATTTTGATAGTCATTTCAATCTCGCTTATTTCCGGCTGTAGTAAAAATGATATGACTACTAACACTACTGGAGGGACACAGGGAGCTAATGAAATTTTCATTCAGGGAATGGCATTTTCACCATCGAATAAAACAATTTCTATAGGCACTACGCTTAAATGGACGAATAAAGATGGCGTTAATCATACTGTTACGAGTGGTATTCCAGGTGCACCCTCAGGTTTATTTGATTCAGGTAACTTAAGTTCAAATGGCACATTCAACTTTATATTTAGTCAGGTAGGAACATTTAAGTTTTACTGTAAAATACATAGCTCTATGACTGGAACAATTACTGTTCAATAAGGAAAGATCATTAGTTAATATTCTGAACAATAAAACGGAAATGAGTTTTGAAAAATAGAATCTGTAAAGTACTCGTTTATGTGATTATAGTTTTTATGTCCGTCGTGTATCCGCAGCAGCTTACAGTCAATAACGGACAATTAAATTCAATTAAATTTTTAGCCAAATCAACACTCAGCAATTTTGAGGGAACAACATCTGCAGTTGAAGGATTTATTAAATGGGATAGCGCTTTAACTAATGATAGTAAAATCGAATTTAAGATATATCTTGATTCGATTGATACAGGTATTGGATTAAGAAATACGCATATGCGGGATACTTATCTTGAAACAAATAAATATCCATTTGCACAATTTAGGGGTACAATTACTAATCAAATTCTAAAGACAAAACTTGAATCTGAGGTAGAAGTAGATGGATATATAAAGATTCATGGAGTTGAGAGAAATCAGAAAATTAAAGGCAGGCTTTATGATTATGGTAAACTGTTTAAACTCGAAAGCAGTTTCGACATTTCTCTTTCTGATTTTAATATTGAACAGCCATCATTTTTATTTATTTCAGTAGATAATGAGATTAGTTTAGAATGTGTTATTTATTTGACAAAGTGAAAATCAATTTTAATGGAATAATTAATTAATAAAAACATTTCAGGAGGCAATTATGAAAAACAAACTTCGATTTTTAATTCTTATCTTATTGGCGGTTTTAAGTCAAAAGGTTTTTACACAAACTGTACACACAGTTGAGGTAAATAATTTTTCTTTTAATCCCGCTCAGCTTACAATTAAAGTTGGCGATACAGTTAAATGGACAAATATACTTGGTTTCCATAGCGTTGTTGCTGATGATAACAGCTTTGGTAGTGGAGCAGCATCTTCATCAGCCTGGGTTTATGAATTTGTATTCAATACACCCGGCACATTTCGTTATTACTGTGGAATACACGGCGCGCCCAATGGCGTTGGAATGTCTGGAATAATAACCGTTGATCCTGCTACTGATGTTAATGATGAAAACTTTTCAATTTATAAATTTGATTTACAACAGAATTATCCAAATCCATTTAATCCAAGCACAAAAATTAGCTACACTATTCCATCAAACGTCAAAAGTGAAATGTCAAATGTTGTCTTGAAAATTTATGATGTGATTGGAAATGAGGTTGCTACACTTGTTAATGAACAAAAACCTGCGGGCAATTACGAAGTTAATTTTTCCGCTGCACAACTTTCATCAGGGATTTATTTTTACAAATTACAAGCAGGTTCGTTAGTAGAAACTAAGAAAATGATTTTACTCAGATAGTCCTAATTAAACCAAGTAATATTAATCAATACATCAAAAAAAGAAAGCACTGAATGAAATCGTTAAAGTGTCTACCAATTATAGTCGTTTTTTTATTTTCCCAAATTATTAATGCCCAATGGACAAACCCTGATTTAACACTAACGGGCAGGCAGATTCAATGTTTTACTAACTCAAATTCAGCTTTACTTTCAGGAACGAATGGAGGGTTAGTGCGTTCAACAAATAATGGAACAAGTTGGACTAATATTGGTGGCGGTTTACCATATTCAAATATTCGTGCTTTGCTTGCTGTAGAATCTTATCCATTTAATTTATTAACAGGTATGGTATCAGGTAGAATATCAATGTCAACAGATTATGGAGATAATTGGACGGCATTCCCCGCAGAATCCGAGCAGCTCCCATTTTTGGCTGATATCAATTCTATTCTAAAGAGAGGAAACAATTCAAATTTTTTAGTAGGGACAGAAAGGGGAGTTTACCTGTTACCTCAATATTATCCACTCTCTACGTGGATACCTATTAACACTGGCTTACCATCAGGCGAAACTAAAGTAAGATCATTAATAGAAAAAAATGGGGAAGTTTTTGCTGGAACCAATAGCGGAGTTTATCAACTAAATGGTTCTAGCTGGGATGAAAAGAATTTTGGATTATCAAATACAAATGTTATGGCTCTAAGTGTTATCGATACCCTTTTGATTGCTGGTACAAGTCAAGGATCAGTTGGTGGTGTATATATTTCTTCTGACTACGGAAATAATTGGACTCTCTCGCTAAATGAACCCTGGGTGACTTCAATATTAACTATTGGTTCAAATATCTTTGTGGGAAGTTTTGGCAACGGTGTTTGGCGTTCTACAAATTATGGCAATTCGTGGATTCAAATTAATGATGGGCTAGCCAGCGGCGCATATTATGTATTATCATTAGGATATGATAGTCAATATCTGTTTGACGGTACCAACGGTTCAAGCATTTGGCGTCGTCCATTATCCCAAGTTGTTACTGGATTAGATGCGGCAACAAATCTACAACCCAAAGATTTTACTTTAAGACAGAATTATCCTAATCCGTTTAATCCTTCAACCACTATTAAATTCCAGATTCCAAATGCCTCGTTCGTAAATCTAAAAGTTTATGATATTCTTGGTAACGAAGTGGCAACATTAGTCAATGAAGAAAAACCAGTTGGAAATTATGAAGTTAATTTCTCCGCCATAGGCGGATCCGCCTCCAGCGGAAATGCTTACAGTCTATCAAGCGGGATATACTTTTATAAATTGCAATCAGGCAGTTTTGTTGAAACAAAGAAAATGATATTGTTGAAGTAAAAAATATTTTTGTTAGATCTTTATTAAAGTCCTGATAAAAAATTTGCAGGACTTTCCCTTGCTTCTAACAAGTGTAATAACTCTTTAGAAATGTCAGTATGTAAAACACAATAGAAATGTCAGGGTA
>JAVHOU010000055.1:0-21175 GCA_036170275.1 Ignavibacteriaceae bacterium | reverse complement strand
CACTAATAATAACATTCAACAGCAAAAACATACACGCAACAAAAAAAATAATGAAGATAGGAAACAAAACAAACAACAACAACACAAGACTAGAAAAAAGCACAGGAAACGACGAAGAATACACAACAAAAAAAAATACTGACACATGGCAACTAGACAGCGTCAGGATAAGCGGCGAAACACTAGAAGAAAAAACACTAAAAGGATACCAACCACAAACAGGAGACTATAATATCGGAAACATAGAAGTCAACGGAACAAACAACATTACTGGCTTCGTGTATGATCTCGATACTAAATACAACAACAGAACAGGAATACCAAACCTAGAAATACGAATAAAAACAATACCAGAAAAAACAGTTCTTTCAGATGAAAACGGAATATTCAACTACAAAACAACAGTATCTGGACAAGACAGTCTATTCATAAACGATAACGTGTATTACAACTGGAAACACCCAATAAACATTTCATCAAACACGGAAGTAAAAGCATTCAACGACAACACAGGAATACCAATGATAAAAAGATACGAAGACCCAGACAATGGGGAAGACCTAATAGAATTCACACAATTTATCACAAGCATTAATTTCAAATGGGTAGAAGACCCAATATACAAAAATACCGTAAACCGTTTCAAAAACGATACAGTATTAGTATATCTAAACAGACAAAACAGTCCAGTGAGTTATTATCCTGACTCATCACTAGCAGGACTAAAATACCTAGAAACAGGAAACTTACGATTCATAGAAACAACAGACTCGGCAGGAGCACAAATACACATGAAATACACAAACATAAACGTAGGAAACGGAGAAAACATACAATACGGATTCGACACACAAGGACCATACCTAAAAAACTGGGACATAAACATTGCAGGCCCTAATGCATTAATAGGAATATTAAAACCAGAATGGGTAGCACCAGTAGTTGCACATGAAGGAGAACACGCAATATTCACAACCGGAGAACATTCACCATACCAAAAAGATTTAATATCTCAAGATCCTATATCAAGATATGGCTTCGGATACCCGACACAGGGCAGTGAGAAAGAAATCAGAGCAAGAAAAATATTATCACACGCAGAAAGAAACCCGAAATTATTAGAATACTATAAGTAAGAGCGCACGGAATGAACTGCCTGCCTGCCTTATAGACTGGGAGATCGTTGTTTGCATTTTAATTTCCAAATTCTTCGCAACATTTTTATATTTTGATTACAGAATATAAAACATCTTCAACCAAAGGATATCAAATGAAGAAACTTTTCATCACAATAATTTTTTTAATTATTTATTCAATTTCTTTTTCTCAGCAACTTCAAACAAAAAACGAATTAAAACCTGATTGGGAAAATGGTATTCCCGATGGATGCACAACGGTTATGGTTGGTAAGCTTGCCAGCTTTGATGGAAGCGTAATGACATCCCACACAGATGACAGTCATAGAACAAGAAGTGAGTTTAATATTGTTCCGCCTAAAAAATATCCTGCCGGATCAAAAGTAATGATGTACAAACGAGTGCCTGATAACACGAAAAAAATGCCTGCATATAAATTTGAACCAACTGGTGAAATCCCGCAAGTTGAATCTACTTATGGTTATATAAATACAGCTTATCCTTGTTTGAATACAGAACAACTTGCAATTGGTGAATCAACTTTTGGCGGAAGAGAAGAACTAAAATCAGATAAAGGATTAATTGATTGCACTCAGCTTGTAACTTTAATGGTTGAAAGATGTAAAACTGCCCGTGAAGCAATTTCAATGGCAGGAGAACTTTTAGAAAAATACGGCTGGAATGATGAAGGTGAATGTTTAACAATCGCTGACCCAAATGAAGTATGGATGTTTGAAGTTGCCGGATCGGGTAAAGATAAAGTTGGAGCAATCTGGGCTGCACAGCGCGTTCCGGATGATCACATCTCAATAAATGCAAATGGAAGCAGGATAAGACAAATTGATATTAATAATCCTGATTACTTTATGTTCTCTAAAAACGTTTTTGATGCTGCTAAAGAAAACGGATGGTGGAATCCTGCAACCGGACCATTTGAATTTTGTTATGCGTATGCGGAAAGAAATTCATTTGCCACAAGAAGAAGAGAGTGGCGTGTGTTTGATCTTGCTGCGCCATCACTTAAACTTGATCCGAATTCTGAAAATTATCCTTTTTCCATTAAACCTGATAAACCAATTACTTTAGAAAAAATGGTAGAGATTTTTTCTGATTATTATCAAGGTACTGATTTCGATATGACTAAAAATCTTACGGTAACTAATGACAGCGGAAAAACCGTTATCTCCCCTCTCGCAAATCCATTTATGCCGTATGATATGAATGATCTTTTCAAAATTAATGGCGGCTGGGGACGACTTGGAGAAAGAACTATTGCACGCTGGTACACAATGTATGCTACAATTATCCAATGCAGAAGCTGGTTGCCAAATGAAGTTGGCGGAGTTGCCTGGATTGCCTGGGATAATGTTGCCTCATCAATTTACACTCCGCATTATAGCTGTATAACTCGTGTGCCGGAAACGACTTCAACACCGGGAAGAGAAAATGGATTTACACGCAGATCAGCGTGGTGGGCATTTAATCAGCTTGGCACTTTAGCTGCACAGCGCTGGGGTGATATGCGTAAAGATGTTCGCGCTGTTTGGAATCCTATGCAAGCAGAAATGTTTGCAAATCAAAATGAGTTTGAAAAACAAGCAGTTGAATTATTAAACAAGGATAAAAAATCTGCAATCGAAAAAATTACTAAATACAGTTTTGATTGGCAGGAAAAAGTTGTCAATCGTGCATGGAATTTAATTGATGAGTTGTGGACAAAGTATGATGAGTTGTTTTGAGGAAGAAGTCAGAGGATAAAAATTCAAGTAATTATTTTTTTCTGCTCAGATGCGATTTTAGTCCAAGTGTTAAAATATAGTTTGTTAAATCTTTTCCATCTAAATATGTAGTACCGTTAGCAACTTTTTCAGCAAAGTCGCCGTTTGTAATAACAAACTTTCGTTTAATTTCGTTTGCCCCTGGTTTTAAATGAATCACCTCTTCATAATCTTCTTTTTTCAACCCGCTTGTTAAAGAGCATTTACCATGCAGATTAACAGGTGTAGTGCCTTTGCGGGCTGTACCTATAATATAAAACATAGGTTCATCTAAAATGTCCATTATGCTTATATCTTTATAACCTAAAAATGAAAAGAATGATTTCATTAAAGATTTAAATCCATCTAAATCAATTGTTTGAAGTTGATTAAAGAGTTTTGATCTATCATTTTTTATTTTTTGTTCAAACTTTTCGTTCATTCCAAAAACTGAAAGCCAATCATCCATTAAAATAAGTTCGGATAAAGTTTCACTTTTTAAATTATCAAAAATATTTCTGTTGAAAAGTCCTTTTTCATCCAACAGTTTTTTCAATTCCTCCTCAAATGAATTTTTTATTAAATAATTAAAAACCATAACAGGAGAATTAACAATTTCATTTAATCCAATTTCATCATCGTTCTGCCAATTGGTAATTGGGTTCCACCATTGATCAAAATTAATTATATAAGATACCTTGTTAAGATTAATATTAAGTCTGGAAGGTTTAAGATTAGTTAGAAGTATCGGAATTTCTTTTCTTTCATAATATGAATTTAATGCGCTTTTTAATTCTTCGGTAGACATACCATTACGCGCAACGACATGTTTAATATTATTCATCTCAAAAGCTTTTTCAATTTTCTTCATTCCATTAACATCATACTGTGTAAAAACTATTGCTTTCTTTTTATTACGATAAATAGCTTCTGCCTGCTCGATAAGAAGATTGGCTTTGGGACTGATATTTCTGAAAGATGAAAAATTTAATATCTGTTTAAGTTTGTGTATGATTGTAAAAATGTTTGATTGAAATCTTAATGGATTAGGATTTTTAAAAAGTTTAGATAATTCATCTCGTGATTGAGCCATTGCCTCGGAATATTCAAACGATTGCATTTCATCGAACTGAAGCCATATATCTTTATAAGTAACAACAGGATCATCTTGCTGAATCTCGCTTAATGTTTTTCCAAATTGATGAAAATCTACCTTGGATGAAAAAGAAAAATTTTCAAGAAATTTTGTGATGTATTTTTTATTGTTGATAGCTGTTAAAAACCATATATAGTGTGGTTCAACTTTTTTAATCAATTCATCCAAAAGATTCGAAGCAGATTTGAGATTTATCTGTTCATCAAAAATAACCATGTCTATCTGATCAAAATTATGAAATTCAATTTTGCCTAAATCATTTATATCCAAATACCATATAACTGAGTAACCTGATATTTCAGCATGAGCATCTGGAATGATTTGTTTAATTACTAATCCTCTTCCATACTTTGATAAAGATTCAACCCATCCTTCATCAAACCTTGACTTATCACTAATTATTAATGCGGATTTTACTTTCCCCTTTTTGAAAAGAAAATTTAATGCGGCACAGCTTTGTGCATATTTTTCATAACCTAATTCGTCACTATAAATGGCATAGTCATTTTCAGTTAAAAACTTTGCACTTTCGTTTTGATAAACAGTTAATTCACTTACTGATGATGAATATTCTTCCCACGAAAGTTCACGGTACGAAGATAAAAGTGCACGTAAATCTTCTCTTCGTTTACTTGGAATCTTTTCATCATTTAATCCATCGAATATCCTAGTTTCAAAATTCTTTTGTTTAATTACAACTTTTTTAACTACTGTTTTAGAAATATCGATTTTGACTTTAAAGATTTGAGACGAAAAATTAATTTCCGATGAAAAATATTTTACTTCTGGTGTCAAAATATTTTCTATCGGAATAGAATAGGAAGTAGCCAGACTCTGCAAAATATTATCTATACCAGGCACTTCAATCTTTTCGATGATAGGGAGTTTTAATTTTTTTACATCAAAATTTCTTGATTCAATAATAATGTTTTCTAACTTTTCATTGTTTAATAATTCGATGTTATAAATTTCAGGAACTAAACTTGCCAAATGATCTGTAATAACTGGAATCTCAATTCTCTTTAACTGATCAATTGTATCTGGAGTGGAAATGCTCTTTTGATAATCTAAAACTGCTGAAGGTGAAATTAATAACGGAATCTCTTCCAAAGAAAGATTTGCAAAATCATAATCATACTTAATAGTATCTGCTGGCTTAACGATAAAGATATCAGATTGATCTATTACATTTTGATCATACATAAAAGCCGAATTGAAATCTGACAGTTGCGGCTCTTTAAGAAATTTCTCCTTCATCTGAAATAGCTGCGGCTTGGTTAATCCAAAAAATATTAAATAAGCTTTTGGTTTTACTATCCGAAATTTTTGTTTGAAATCAGGGATTGGATTTGTGAGAAGTTTAAATTTTAATTTTAATATTGTAGGGTTTTGAAATATCTCTACGATAAAACCTTCAACATTATCATAAGAAATTATTTGAGTTACTTCTTCTTGATAAATGGGAGGAACGCGAAGCCATCTGGAAAATTGAAAATCATCTGTGACTTCAATCTTTGCAACTTTAGCTGCAATTTTTGATCGGGTTGAGCGAAGCATTTAAAAAAAAATTAATCGTTCGTTCTTTGTAATTGAACCTGTTCACATGCTGCTTTTAATCTTTCGAATGGCTCTGATAAATTTCTAGATTCAGCAATTTTTTCTAAACGTTCCTTAATACCCTTTAATTCTTCTTCAAATTTCTTTGAAGTTTCAATAAAAGCTTTGGCACTTCCATTCATCGGGGTATTCAGAGGTTCAAAAACAGTATTGGATTTTGATTTTTGTGTTTCATCACTTACCAATCTTACCACTCTTACTCCTTGTTTTGCATTAGCCCCAAGGAATAACGGATCTTTTACAACAATTAGATCAATCTGTTCATTAACAGCGTTTAACAATGGAACAGAAATTAACTCAACCAGAATATGTTCTAAAAGAACATCTCCGTAAAGAGTTTTTTGAAAACTAGTTGGACGAATTGGTGCAGTAACTCTAAATTCCAAAGGTTTCGTCTCTGCATCTGTTACAAGAATGGCTCCCATCACTCCGCCATTTTCGCTTAATGTGTACGTCTCAAGAAATGCAATTTTTCCGATATCCATTTTCTAACTCCGATTTACTATAAATAATTTGATTATGCTTAATTATTTTTTCAATAAGAGTGCCATTATTATTAGAGCATTATCCATTTTATTGTGAGTAATTATTGCAAAAAAGTAATAATTAAATGATTTTAAACTGATGACAGAAATGACGCTAAAAGATAAGGATTTAAGACTGATTCTAATTTTTATTCAGATAAAATAAATAAGTTTATGATTTACCCTGACCGTTTATACTAAACTACATGCAATTTTTTTCTTTTATTTACTTGTAAAAACTATTCACATGTAAATAATTTTACAACATTTGAAAGTTTTACCGAGACTAATTTATTAGCATTCAGTCAGAAATCTTTTGAATGTAACAACTTTTCTGTTCAATGAGAACATTTAATAATCTAGATTAGTTTTTTATAAAGTAATGTCTTGACAAAAATCATAATTAAGTCTATTTTTATATAGACTAAATCTAAATAGTATAAAAATTATGAAAACAGCTTCGGAATTACATTTTGGCGAACGGGGAATTATACTAGATATAGATAGTTCCCATCCTTCATTTGGAAGAATATTAGAAATTGGTTTTACCCCGGGACAAGAAATCGAGTTGGTAAATAGTTCAATATTTAATGATCCCTTAGCATTTTCAATAAGAGGAACTCTCATTGCTATACGAAGACGCGAAGCAGATTGTATAATTTTAGTATGAAAGTTTTGTCTGTTGATCAATCACCTCTTATAACTTTAGTTGGTCCACCAAATTCAGGTAAGACTACCCTCTTCAATCTTTTAAGCGGGAAAAACTTAAAGACAGTAAACTACCCCGGCTCAACTGTTGAATATTCAACATCAAAAATCCAAACTAAATATGGAATCAATGCAGAGATTTTGGATTCACCTGGAATAATAAGTATAAACCCAAATTCTCCCGATGAAGAGGTTTCAATAAATTCACTTTATAATCATCCACTTTATGGTTCTCCAAATTTAATCGTGGTAACTGCAGACTCCAGTCAGATCTCAAGACATCTTCTCCTATCAAAACAATTAATTGAATCAGGTTTTAATGTTGTTGTTGTTCTAACTATGAATGATATACTTGCTAAAAGAGGATTTAAAGTTGATGAAAAGAAACTATCGGAATTGTTAGGTTGTGATGTTGTAAGTATTGATGGCAGGCATGCTATTGGTTTGGATAAACTGTTGATAGTACTTGAATCTAAACTAAAAGATATTGAAAAATATGGGTTTGTTAATTCTATTAAAAAGATTTTTTACAGTAAAAAAGAAGATTTACTCAGACTCTTTAAAGTAATTGAAGAAATAGAAAAAAAAGTAATTATTCCTATAACCGATTTCTCTAATGACCAATTAGAATCATTAAATAAAAAATTAAACATCCTTAATCCATCACTAAAATATGGAAGCAATAGACCAGATGAATTAACACTACAGATTGATAAATATCTTCTTCATCGTTATTGGGGATTATTCTATTTTTTTATGATAATGACTATTACTTTCACTTCCATTTTTTGGGTAGCTCAGCCATTTATGAATTTAATTGATCAACTGTTTAGTTTTTTATCTTTATCAGTTGGAAATTTATTGGGTCAAAACTGGTATAGTAATTTATTAACAGATGGTATAATAAGTGGTTCAGGAGCAGTCCTAGTTTTCCTGCCTCAGATATTAATACTTTTTTTAATTTTAGGTTTACTTGAAGACACCGGCTACTTGGCTCGAGGTGCAATGCTGGTTGATAAACCTCTTTCAAAAATTGGATTGAACGGGAAATCATTTGTACCAATGTTATCAGGATTTGCATGTGCAATTCCCGCAATGTTAGCGGCAAGAACAATTCCAAACAAACGGGAAAGACTTCTTACTATTTTCATAATACCTTTAATGAGTTGCAGTGCAAGGTTGCCTGTTTATGTTTTATTAATAGCTTTTCTTACACCACCATCAAAACCGTGGTTCGGTGGATTAACATTAGCCACCATTTATTTATTTAGCATTTTTGGATCAATTATCGTAGCTGCATTAATTAATAAGTTTAAAAAAAATATAATCCAGTCCGAAGACAACTCTTCATTTATATTGGAATTACCGACATATAAATTACCGAAGTTAAAAAATGTGATAAGGAATTCTTTTGAAAGTGCAAAGCAATATCTCTTACGAGCAGGTCCAATAATTCTGATACTTTCAATGACGATTTGGTTTTTAACGTACTTCCCAAATCACACACCTAATGTAAATACACAAGGACATTCTGAAAAAGAAATTATGCAGCTTATCAAAGCTGAAAGATTGTCATCCTCTTATGCATCCGAAATTGGAAAATTTATTCAACCAGTAATGAGTCCATTGCATATGGACTGGAGAATTGGGGTTTCATTAATTGGAGCATTTGCTGCAAGAGAAGTTTTTGTAAGTTCGCTGGCACTAATATTTAAAGTTACTGATGAAAATAGATTACAATCTTCAATACTTCATGCCATGAAAAGTGCAAAGAATGAACAGACCGGAGAAGCACTGTTTACAACTTCTACCATAATTGGGCTAATTGTTTTTTTTGTATTTGCACTTCAATGTTTATCAACGATAGCTGTATCTAAAAAGGAAACTGGTGGTTGGCGAATTCCTTTACTTCAAGTTTCTATCTTCACCTCTATCGCTTATATACTTACGCTTATAACTGTTAATGGTCTGAAGTTTATAGGGATAAACTGATCAAGCATGAATTTAATTATTGAAATTATATTTATATAAATTTATTTTATTATTGAAAGAAAGAATAATAAAGTGAAAAACGAAAAAGCTGCAGAAGTATTCAGGGATTTTCTTAAACGCGGTAAAAACCGAATAACTCCTGAAAGATTTGAAGTATTAGATGCTGCCCTTGAACATGATGGACATTTTGGTGCTGATGATTTGTACGTTCAAATGAAAAATTCTAAATCAGGAATTTCCCGTGCGACCGTTTATAATACTCTTGAATTGTTAGCACAATGTGATCTGTTGAGTAAAAGAAATTTTGGCGAAAATTTAACACGTTTTGAAAGCAACTTTAAAAAACAAACTCACGATCATCTGATTTGTGTTGAGTGTGGAAAAATTATTGAATTTTCGGATCAGCGGATCAGAAAAATTCCACAAGAAATATGCGATAACTTTGATTTTAATTTCGGCAGCTATTCTTTTAATATTTTTGGTAGATGTAAGAATAAAAAAGAATGTAAAAACACGAAATGATTTTTAACCAAGCATTTTTATTTAATGAAAAAAAGTAAATATCCGATAAAGTGGGAAAAAAATAATTTTTCCATTAAAATATTTTGTTCAATTCCCAATATTGCAACGGGAATTTTAGTTAAAGCTAAAGACGCGCATTTTATTGTTGATCCAGGTGATGGAATTTTAAGGGATTTGCATGTAGAATTAAAGACAAAAGATATTCTTAAAATTTCCGATGTTTTTGTAACACACGGACATCACGATCATGTAGGCGGGGTTTGGTCATTACTTACTTATTTAAGAGTAATGAATAAGAAAAGTCCATTGGTAATTTATTATCCAAAAGGATGTTTGGAGATTGAACATATTTATAACGCATTTAATAAAGTTTATAGTAATAATATCTCATATAAAATTACGCTTAAAGAAATCGATGGTGATAAATCTTTTTCAAGCAAAAAGGTTTTTATCAAAACATTTCCAGTTATTCACAAAGAATTTTTAACTGATCATAAAACCACAAGAGAAGTTCCTGCACTCGGATATAAGTTTTCATTCAGTGGAACGAAAATTTGTTACGGCGGCGATACTGCTTTTTGTGAGGGACTTGTAAAGCATGCCCGTAATTCTGATCTTGCAATCCTTGAAGCTGGACATGATAAAGACACGCCTGATGATATGCATATGACGGTTAGAGAAGCAAGAACAATCGGAGAATCGGCAAAAGAATATTTTTTAGTTCACGTACCTGAATAATAATTTACCCCTTTCCATAAAATTAAAGAGGCTTATGAAAAACTATTTAATAATATCACTATTTGCATTTATAATTTCTGCTAATCTTTTTGCACAAGATGATATCTATAAATTCGAAGGAGAAAAACATTTTAAGAATATTAAAATGCTAACTAAAGCTGGAGAAAATGCGGAAGCATATTTTTCATTTGATGGGAAAAGATTAGTATTTCAATCAACTATTGATTCTATGAAATGCGACCAAATATTTTCTATGAATATTGATGGTTCGGATCGTAGACTTGAATCCACAGGAAAAGGAAGAACGACTTGTTCATTTTATTATCCCGACGGCAAGAAGATTCTTTACGCTTCTACCCATCAATATGACCCAGAATGTCCTCCCCCACCCGATCGTTCTAAAGGATATGTTTGGAAACTTTATAATTCATTTGATATTTTCTTGAAGGACGGAGATTCATTAAAACAATTGACAAACTCACCTGGTTACGATGCTGAAGCAACCATATCTCCTAAAGGTGATAAAATTGTTTTTACTTCACTAAGAGATGGTGACCCCGAAATTTATACAATGAATTTAGATGGAAGTGAGCAAACCAGAATAACATTTGAAAAAGGTTATGACGGTGGACCATTTTTTTCTCCTGATGGAAGTAAAATAGTTTTTCGTGCAAGCCGACCTGTAACCAAAGAACAAATCGCAGATTATAATGACCTGGTTGAAAATGGTTATGTTCGTCCTACCGCATTAGAAATATTTGTAATGGATGCTGATGGAAAAAATATGAAACAAATTACAAACCTTGATAAAGCAAGCTTTGCACCTTTTTTTCATCCTGGCGGGAAAAAAATAATTTTCTCTTCAAATTATAATGGTGATAATCCCAGAGATTTTAATTTGTTTATGATTAATACTGACGGTACAGGATTGGAACGTCTTACATTCAATCCTTCTTTTGATGGTTTTCCAATGTTTTCACCTGATGGTAGATACATTGTTTTCGCATCAAACCGATTTAATACCAAAGATAATGATACAAATATTTTTATAGCCGAGTGGGTGGAGTAAATTATTTTTAATAAGTTAGATTAACATTTTTATAAATCCTTAGGAACAATGATGAAAAAAATATTTCTAATTTTCTTTTGCCTTTCAGTAATATTAATTGCGCAAAACAATAACCCTGAAATAACGTCGGGTGAAATAAAAGATCACATCACATATCTTGCTTCCGATGAGCTTGAAGGAAGAATGACTGGAACACCTTCTTTATATAAGGCTGCAGATTATCTTAAAAAAGAATTTGAAAGTTATGGACTACAACCATTATTTAATGGAAGTTACTTTCAGGAATTTCCATTTATTCAAAAACTTAGTTTCGGAAAAAATTCTTTTGATCTTGAATTCAAAGATGTTGTAAATCCAAACGATAATACTCCAAAGCTTAATGAAAATTACACTCCAATTTCTTTCACTGATAATTTAACAGTTACAAGTAATCTCATTTTCGCAGGATATGGAATATCAGCAAAGGATCTTAACTACGATGACTATGCAAACATTGATGTAAAAGATAAAATTGTTGTGGTATTCAGAAATCATCCTGATATGAAAACTCCGCACTCAAAGTTTGAACAATTTTCCAGTTTAAGATATAAGACAACTAATGCAAGAGATAAGGGAGCTAAGGGAATTATTTTTATTAATACGAATGATAAAAAAGATGATCCGTTGATTGAGCTTAAATATGATAATGCCGCGAAGATTACAGGAATATCGGCTGTACAAGTTAAAAGAAATCTATTAAATTTTCTTCAATTCGAAAAATTACAGCAAGAAATTGATTCCACATTAACACCAAAATCATATCAAATTGAATCTAATATTAAATGCCAAATTTCAACAGAGGTTAACGAGATTCAAGGTAAAAGTGTAAATGTTGGAGCTTATCTTGAGCCGGTTAATGATAAATTTAAAGATGAATATTTAGTAATCGGCGCACACTTTGACCATCTTGGCTGGGGCACGGAAAATTCTTTATACACTGGACCACCTATGATTCATAATGGTGCTGATGATAACGCCTCTGGCACAAGTGGATTATTAGAACTTGCAGAAAAGTTTGCTTCAAGTAAAGATAAAATAAATAGAAAAATTTTATTCATCTCATTTTCAGGCGAAGAACTTGGTTTACTTGGTTCAAGTTATGTCGTAAACAACTTCCCACTTCCAATTGAAAATGATATTGCAATGATCAACATGGATATGATTGGAAGACTTAATGATAAAAATGATTTGATAGTTTATGGTACTGGTACTTCCTCCAAATGGAAAAATATTTTAGATGACAAAAACGACTATGATCTTACGCTTACTTTTAATGATGAAGGATTCGGACCAAGTGATCATTCATCTTTTTATGGAAAGAAAGTTCCTGTTTTGTTTTTCTTTACAGGCACGCATTCTGATTATCACAAACCTTCAGATGATGTTGACAAAATAAACTCAACAGGCGAAGAAAAAGTAGTTAAGTATGTTTATGATGTTGCAAGCACTATAGTAAATTCCGATGCACGACCTGATTACATTTCTGTTGCAAGAAAAGAAACGGGCAACATGACCGGAACCAGAGTTTACGTTGGAACCGTACCTGATTTTGCCGGTGATGTTGATGGATATAAATTAGGTGGAGTTACTGATGGAAGTCCAGCAGCTAAAGCAGGACTGAAAGCAGGTGATATTATAATTCAGTTTGGAGACAAAAAGATTTCAAACATTTATGATTTTACTTATGCACTTGGGAATTTTGTACCGGGTGATAAAGTAAATGTTATTGTTAAACGCGGTGATGAACAATTGAATGTGGAAATTGTATTGGGATCGAGATAAAAATTATAAATCGTGTATAATACAGATTTAAGATAGTGTCCCGATTATTATTATGTGGCTGCAAAAAGAAATAACTTTGAGAGAAAGAGAAAAAGGATTTCATTTAATTACTGATGAAATCCTTTTATCAATCCCGGAGTTAAAAAATATTAAAGTTGGGTTGCTTAATCTTTTCTTAAAACACACTTCTGCTTCCCTATCTATAAATGAAAATGCTGATCCTGAAGTTCGATCCGATATGAAAAAATACTTTGATGATATTATACCAGAAAATAAAAAGTATTTTGAACACATATCTGAAGGAGCAGACGATATGCCTGCTCACATAAAAACTTCACTCTTAGGAAACTCTCTTACTATCCCAATAACGGATGGTAGATTAAATTTAGGTACGTGGCAAGGGATTTACCTTTGCGAACATCGTAATCATACTAAAAGTCGAAAACTTTTTATTACGATTACCGGCGAACATTAATAAAAAAATCTAATCCCAACTCTTGTCATAAAACCGCTCATATCATAAGAGCGCTCTAAAACACTTGTAGGATAATCATAACCATTAGAATCATAAGTCCAGCTTGGATGTGAATCGTGATATGTAATTTCTCCAAAAAATTCCGAACGAGGACTAATTGCATATGCAGCTCCAACACCAATTCTCCAATTAAAATCAAATGCGGATTCAAAATCATCTTTCTTAGGGTCGATAAAATTTCTGTAATTAATCAAAAGCATTTCTCCACCTATGGAACCTGTTGCATAGAATTGTGCTCTATTCGACATCGGAAATCTTGCTGTAACACCAATCATTAAAGGAAAATCGTGAATGTTTGTGGTAGCACGTAATTCGTTTATTTCACCAGTTGCACCAGGATAAAATTGGTCTAATTCGCTAACTAATTTTTTATCTATATAATTTTTGTGAAACCAGTCTATACTCCAATTCCAGCTTAAAAATTTATCAATGTGCTTGCCGCCCTCAAATCCAATAATGAAACCTCCTTCAGTTGCTGAAGGGTTAAATAGTCCAAGTTTAACGGCACCAGTATTCCACTGTCCAAAAACATTGAATGAGCAGACTATTAATAATACTATTATCCATTTCATAATTTCACCTCTGATTTATGAGAAGATAGGACAATAAACATGCCAATTTATCTTGTGATTAAATTACATTCTAAGGATTTGAAAAGAATCCTGTGTCCTAAAATTAACAATGTGATGTAGATTAAAATGGAAACTTAACTTTATTAAATGGTTCGATTTTTTTGACATCAAACCCATAAATAAAGAAGGCTGTTATTAATAACAGCCTTCTAAATTTAAACTATGAATAAAGTTAAATATAAAAATTACTTGGCATCAATCACTTCAACATCAAAAACTAAAGTTGAGTTAGGTGGAATTTTTCCTAGATCACGATTTCCATATCCAAGTGCAGGAGGAATAATAAATCTTGCTTTACTTCCCTTTTTTAGCAATTGTACTCCTTCATCCCAACCAGGAATAACTTGTCCGACTCCCACAACAAATGTAAACGGTTCATCACGTTCAACAGAACTGTCAAATCTTTGTCCGTCCAATAAATAGCCGCTGTAATGAACAGTAACTTGTTTTTCTTTACCGACTAATTGTCCTTCGCCTTCTTTAATAATTGCATATTTCAAGCCTGATGCAGTGACTTTAAATAAAGTAGAATCAACATCCCACATCTTTGCAACTATTGCTTCTTTGGCACTTACTAATTCTATAAGTACTTTAATATTAGAATTTGGAGGAATAGGTCCCATCCCTTGCGGTCCATATGCTAATCTGGATGGAATAATTATGGCTCTTTGTCCACCTGATTTCATTCCCACTATACCCTCGTCAGAACCTTTAATAAATGCATCGGTACCCAATACAAATTTTATTGGTTTGTTCATTGCATAAGAGTCCGCTATTAAATCTTTTTTCTTCGTTGAATCAATCGACCAATCCGAAAAAAGTTTAGAAGAATCTTTAACAATCCAACCTTTGAAGTGAAGTTCAACAAGATCACCCATTTTGGCTTCTTTACCTTTACCAGGTTTTACTTCGCTATATTTTAGTCCGGATTTCATCGTAATAACTTTAGAATTGTCCGAACATCCGAAGAAGATAAGAACGCTAAAAAGCGTAATTAGAATATTTTTCATGAAATTTCCTTTATTTTGCGTGGCGAATATATTCAATTATCTATATAAAACATAAAGTAATTTAAAGCTATGCTTAAGTTTCTAATAATTTTCTTCCTGCCTTTATTCACCGAAATATTTGTCAGCACAAATGATCCGATACAGCAAAAAGAAGATGAAATTATAATTGATTCTAATTATAATTTAAAAGAAGCAATCCAAGGAATTCAAATTCCAAAATCTATAATTACTAAACTTATTTTAATTGATGTTGAATACTTTTCATTTGATCAAAAACTTCATCAGGGTCAGATAGTTGCTAACCGAAGTGTTGAAAAAGATATCAAGGAAATTTTTAAATTTATAAAAGATTCAAAATTTCCGATCGCCAAAGTAATTCCAATAATAAGGTATAAATGGAACGATGATGCTTCAATGAGTGACAACAACACTGCTTCTTTTAATCTTAGAAATGTTAAAGGCTATAAAATTTTATCAGCTCATTCTCTCGGTTTAGCCATCGATATCAATCCTTTACAGAATCCTCACATTAAGGGAAAATTTGTTCAGCCACCAGCAGCTAAATATGATATAAAAATTCCCGGAACAATTAGAAGAGATTCTAAAATTGTTTTTGAGTTTATGAAAAGAGGATGGCAATGGGGCGGAACATGGAAAAGTTCAAAAGATTACCAACATTTTGAAAAAAAATAAATTTTATTCAGAATAAGGAAAGAAAAATTCCAGAAATCTATAAACTCTTTTTGCCCAGGCAGCCTCATTGTGCTCAGCCGAATAATCTTTTACCCAAAGTAAATCTTGATTCTCCTTGTATCCTTTATCCTTTAGAGCTGTAAGCATTTCATCAATGCCCGGTTCTAATTCTTCTTCTAATCCAATGCCGCCATCATCAATATAAATCTTGATATCTTTTTTATTTCCGCAATAATTTTTTACCGGAGTGATAAAATCAATATCTGAAATCTTAAAAGCAGGCGAAATACAGGCGGCTTTGGAAAATATATCAGAATACTCCCATAATAACATAAAAGAAATTAATCCACCGCTTGAAGATCCACCAACTGCCGTATTCTCGCGATCAGGTAAAGTGCGGTAAGTGCTATCTATAAAAGGTTTTAGCTCTTTAATAATAAATCTCATATATGCATCACCCAAATCGGTTTGATTATACTCGGACCCTCGTTGATAAGTATTGTAAATACCCACAACAATAATTTCTTCAATCACTTTTACTTTAATCAAACTGTCTGCCGTTTCATCAATCTGCCAATCGACGCCAAATGAAGAAGTGGCGGGATCAAAAATATTCTGTCCATCTTGCATATAAAGGACAGGATATTTTTTGTTAGATAATGAATCATAACTTGGTGGAAGCCAGACAATTATATCACGAGGTAAAATATCTTTCCCATTAAAGTTTTTATGATAACGAACTTTACCTGTAATCTTGCCTTGTAAATTGCCTTTAGAGTTTTTCCAATTATTAATCTTTTGATAAATAATAGTATCATTAAAAACCTTCAGAGTTTTGTTCGCTGGTATACTTCCATTTTCATTCAGAGCTTCATCGCTCCAGCTACCTTTTGTAAATTTAAATTCAAGGACGATATTCTTTTCAAATAAAAATTCTTTTACCCAACTCGTATCATTCAACTTTTCAAGTTCAATAATTCTCGGATCCCAATTCCCCAGTACAGATCTATTGCCAGTTATAAAAACTTTTTGTGATGAATCAACTTTATTACTTGTCACGACAATTTTAATTTTTACCTGGGAATAATTTAGTGTGTTGAATAAAATAATTAATGAGAAATAAATAAGAAGTTTTTTCATAAATAATTTGCTGTTAATTTGTTAACGTAAATATAATAATTTAGATCGAAGCTTATTAAGTATGAGAGTAATATTAACAACAGCAATTATGATTTCTTTATTTACCTTTTCTTGTGCCGATAGAGAAATCTCGGACAACATAACTGAACCAGTTATTTCAGGATTATTTACCGAAATCCATGGAAGTCTCTCTGGCGAATTGACTTTAGATAAATCGCCTTATAGAGTTACTAATGATTTGATTGTTAATGCAAATTCCATTCTTAAAATAAATCCGGGAGTTGAAGTTTATTTTGATCAAAATACAAGATTAATTGTTTATGGGGAGTTATTAGTTTCGGGAAATTATTTCAAATCAGTTTTGCTTGCTGCATATGAAAAAACAAAATATTGGCGAGGCATAAAAATTTATAACTCATCTAAACCCGCTAAGTTTGATTATTCAGATATAAAAGATATTAAGGAAACAGGAGATAGCGCACATTTGTCATCAGCTATTTCGATTATCAATTCTAAAGCAGATTTTATGCACTGTTTTATATATGAAAATTCCGCGGTGTACGGCGGTGCTATAGGAATGTTTAATGGAGAAGTTGTTATTAAGAATAATATTATTCGGGATAACAAGTCTGATACTTACGGCGGTGCAGTAATATCCGAACAATCAAATTTAACTTTGATAAACAATAGTTTATATTCGAATATTTCGTTTAATAGTGGAGGCGGAGTTTATGTTTTATCACCAGTTGAAACACAACTTCAGAATAATATTTTTTATAAAAACTCTTCAAGGACAGGCAATCCTAATTTTGAATACGCATCAAATGACAGCTCAAAATTGATCGAACAATATAATTATTTTGCCTTAGGAGATATGGATCCGCTGTTTTATACAGACTTTGATTTACGACTTTATTATCTCTCACCTTGTAAAGATGCAGGCAATCCCGATCCTGTTTTTAATGATTATAATGGGACTCGAAATGATCAAGGATCCTACGGCGGACCCAACGGAGATTGGTAACTAATGGTTATTCAATTTGAAAATTATCAAATAAGAAATATTAAAGGAGATGATGTAAACTCATTAGTTAAATATGCTAATAATTATGCAGTATCTAGATTCTTACGCGATGGTTTTCCATTTCCATATACACAAGAGGATGCAGAGCGGTGGATCAATTTTGTAAATAATGATAGTACAAATCTTGCATTTGCAATTGCAGATAAAAAAGAATTAATTGGCGGAATCGGTGCAATGCCTAATCAGGATGTTAATAGATTCACTTCAGAAATTGGTTACTGGCTAGCAGAACCTTTATGGAATAAAGGAATAATAACAAAAGCAGTCAGGATTTTTTGCAATTATCTTTTTACTAATTTTAATTTCAATCATTTGACCGCTTCAATTTTTGAAGGTAATGATGCATCGATAAGAGTCGTTCAAAAAGTTGGATTCGTTCTTGAAGGTGTATTGCGGAAAAATGTTTTTAAAGAAAATAGGTTTTTAGATCAGTACATTTATGGATTATTGAAGGAAGATTTTAAAATATGATTGCTAATCATCTTAAACTTGATCTTATAAGAAACACTTTCAAAGAGTGGAGTGGTAATAGATCTGATTTCATCCAAAAACTTCCGCAAACCGCCTCTTATCGTGAGTATTACAGAATTTCATTTAAGGATAAAACTGTTATTGGAGTTTTAAATGAAGACTTAAAAGAAAATCAAGCTTTCATTTCATTTTCCAAAACTTTTAATGAATTAAGCCTAAACGTTCCTAAAGTTCTTTATTCTGATCTTGATAACAATTTTTATTTATTAAATGATCTTGGTGATGAAACATTATATTCGCTTATCCATGCAAAAAAACATAATTATAAATCTTCACCAGAGCTAATCAGATATTATAAAAAGGCTCTTGAACAGCTTCTTAAATTTCAAATTATTGCGGATAAAAAAATCGATTATAATTATTGTTATCCCCGTGCAAAGTTTGATCGCCAATCTATCTTATGGGATTTAAATTATTTTAAATATGATTTTCTAAAACTTGGACGAATTGGTTTTGATGAACAATTATTAGAAAATGATTTGCAAAAATTTTCTGAGTTTGTTGCATCGGTAAATACAGATTATTTTCTTTACCGTGATTTTCAATCGCGCAACATAATGGTTAAGGATGATGAGATTTATTTTATTGATTACCAGGGCGGCAGAAAAGGTGCTTTGCAGTACGATGTGGCTTCTCTTTTATATGATGCGAAAGCAGAAATTCCAAATCCGCTGAGGGAAGAATTGCTAAATCATTATCTCGATAAACTAGAATCCGATTACAATTTAAGCCGTGTTGAGTTTATGAAATCTTATTATGCATTTGTTCTGATTAGAATAATGCAGGCAATGGGTGCTTATGGATTTCGCGGTTTGTTTGAGAAAAAAGTGCATCTTATAAAAAGTATTATTCCGGCAACAAAGAATTTAAAGTATTTATTGGAAAACGGTAAACTTGATTTTGATATTCCACATCTGCATCATGTTTTTGAAAATCTAATAAACTCTAATGAGTTTAAAATGTATGAAGACAGAGTTTTACCTAATGATAAACTTTCTGTTACGATTACAAGTTTTTCTTACAAACGCGAAATCCCGATTGACCTTGCAGATAATGGCGGTGGATTTGTTTTTGATTGCCGCGGTTTAACTAATCCCGGCAGACATTTAGAATTTAGACTTCTTAACGGACGAAGTGCTGAAGTAATTAAATACCTAAAAGAAAATTCCAATGTTGATGAATTTATGGCTCATACTTATCCGCTTGTTGATACCACAATTGAGACTTATCTTGAACGAGGTTTCAAAGATTTGATGATTAACTTTGGATGCACGGGCGGTCAGCATCGCTCAGTTTATTGCGCAGATAAAATGTTTGAACATTTAAAAAATAAATATGATATAAATGTTTTTCTTTCTCATATCGAGCAAGGAATTAAAGAAGAGGTAATAAAGTAATGCAAGCAATGATTCTTGCTGCAGGATTAGGCACGCGATTAAAACCAGTAACCGATGAGATTCCAAAAGCACTAGTTGAATTGAAGGGAAAAACTCTGCTCGAAATTGCGATCAGAAATCTTATCGAAAATGATTTTAGAAAAATTATAATTAATGTTCATCACTTTTCAGAAAAGATAAAAGATTTTTTAGAACAGAATACTTTTGCGGCTGATATTTTTATTTCCGACGAATCTGATGTATTGCTTGATACAGGCGGAGCAATCAAACACGCACAAAATTTTTTTGATGACTCGCCTATTCTTATTCACAATGTGGATATAATATCAAATCTTAATCTTAAAGAATTTTATCAGTACCATATTCCAGATGATGCTATTGCTTCACTCTGTGTCAGCGAACGAGTTAGCAGCCGTTATCTTCTTTTTAATGATGATAATATTCTTTGCGGCTGGCAGGATGAAAAGAAAGAAGAAAAAATTATTGTTCGTGATGAACTTAACTTAAAACAATTTGCATTTAATGGAATTCACATTCTTAATCCGGAAATAATAAAATCATTTCCAGATGAAAAAGTTTTCTCAATCATAAAAGCTTATCTTAAAATAGCTAAGACAGAAGATATTCACGCATACATTAGCAGCGATATAAATTGGGTCGATGTTGGCAAGATTGATAGTTTGCAAAGAGCTGAAGAGTTAATGAAAAATTTTAAACTGTCACCTTGAACTTATTTCAGGGTCTCTTGATATAAAATTAAAGTTGCTGAAATAAATTCAGCATTACTTATGTCTACGAATACCTATCTAACTTAAACTTCTCACCAAGATAAAGTTTTCTTACTTCTTCATCGTTAGCAAGCTCATCAGCATTGCCCTGTTTAAAGATTACTCCATTTATAAGTATGTAAGCTTTATCAACAATACTTAATGTTTCGTGCACATTGTGATCAGTAACTAAAACACCAATGCCCCGGTTTTTAAGATTGGAAACAATATTCATAATATCTTCAACAGCAATGGGATCAACTCCGGCAAAGGGTTCATCTAATAAAATAAAACTAGGATCAGTGGCAAGTGCACGTGCAATTTCTGTTCTTCTTCGTTCACCCCC
>JAVHOU010000054.1:0-21281 GCA_036170275.1 Ignavibacteriaceae bacterium | reverse complement strand
TTTCTCAGTCGAAGACTTCTTCGAAATGACCCTTTCAGAGTTGTGCAACACACTCGTCAGGCAGGCTTTCGCGAGAATGACAGTCAATACGAAATCTATTTTTCAGAAATCTCTTTTTAATTACAGCTAAGATTTATTTCTATTATAAACAGGACCGCCAATAAGCTTATCAATGTTCCATATAACCGATTGAGAATTTTTTTCACTTCTTACTTTGCAATCATTGTATATACAAAACTTACATAGTTGTGGTACACAATAATCGAGATGGATTTTTAAATCAGCATGAGAAAAATCTTTTTGTAGTTCAGCTTCAATAAGGTTTTCTTCTTCATGTGTTTGCTTGATATTAAAATAATATGGTAGAATTAAATGAAAATCGATAAAGACCTTATCGCCGGATTGCCAAAATCTTAGCTCATGAATATCGATCCAATAATCTTTTTTAATTTGAATAAGCTTATCAGCTAATTTATTAAATGTTGCCGGGTTGGCTTCATTCATCAATCCACCTATTGACTCACGAATTAATTTCCATCCAGTAAAAAGAATATTAAGAGCAACAATGATTGCAATTATTGGGTCTAATATTAATATTTTGGTAAATATGACTAACAAAACTGCGGCAATTACTCCAAAGCTCGTTACAGAATCAGTTAAAACATGTTTCCCATCAGCAATAAGCGTAAGTGAGTTCGTTTTTCTTCCTGTTCGGATTAAGTAATTGCCAAGAAGTAAATTGACTGTCGATGCAATACTTATAATAATTGCACCTATACCAAGCTGCTGAAGCTCCGGACCATTGATGATTGCTACTATACTTGTGTAGATAATGAAAACAGCGGCAATCAATATTAGCAATCCTTCAATACCTGCTGAAAAATATTCTATATTTCCATGTCCGTAAGGATGAGAATCATCTGCAGGTTTTGAACTTAAAATAATACTATACAGTGCCATACTTGTTGCCATAACGTGAACAACTGATTCTGCTGCGTCAGAAAAAATTGCTGTTGATCCGGTGATAAGATACGCACCCATTTTAAATATGAACATCCCTATGCCGATGGAAAGAGAAATTATCGCAGCACGTTTTTTTATATCAATGTTTTCCATAAAATATATTTAGTGTTATTTGAAATTAAATTTTGTTTAATTTTAATGCAGCTTGTTGTAATACTTCATCTCTTTTTGCAAAACAAATCCTGATTAGTTTTTCTTCAGTTCCATTTTTATAAAAAGGTGAAAGAGGAATTGCAGCGACTCCAACATTTTTAGTCAAGAACTCACAAAATTCGTAATCGTTTTTATCCGATATTTTACTATAATCCAGCAACTGAAAATATGTTCCGCTGCAAGATCTTAATGAGAATTTTGATTCTTTGAGCAGATTAACAAAAAGATCGCGTTTATCCTGATAAAATTTTTTTAATGAATAAATATTTTTTTCGTTCTTGATAAAATCAGAATAAGCAAGTTGTATTGGTGTATTAACAGCAAACACAATGAATTGGTGTATCTTCCTAAAATCTTTTGATAAATACTCGGGTGCGCAGCAATATCCAATTTTCCATCCCGTTGTGTGAAAAGTTTTTCCAAATGAAGAAATAATAAAACTACGTTTTGCCAATTCATCATAACTTGCAAAACTTAGATGTGCCTGATCATCAAAAACAATATGTTCATAAACCTCATCACTGATAATCAAAATATCAGTGCCTTTCACTATACGTATTAATTCTTTGATATCGTTATCGCTCAAAATTGCACCGGTAGGGTTATGTGGTGAATTAATAACTATACATTTTGTTTTTGCAGTTAAAGATTTTTTTACCTTTTCCCATGGTATGCTAAAATCGTTTAGATTGAGTGGAATACTTATTGGAGTTCCACCATTAATTTTGATAGAAGGAAGGTAGCTGTCATATGCCGGCTCAAAAATTATTACTTCATCACCGGGATTGATAATCGCAGAAAAAGCCGTGAACAATGCTTGTGTAGCACCTGCGGTAATTGTTATTTCAGTTTCGTAATTATATTCTCGTCCATAATCCCTTTTAACTTTTACTGATATTTCTTTCCTTAGTTCCGGAGTACCAGGCATCGGCGCATATTGATTGAATCCTTTTTTCATATAGTGATTAACGAGTTCAATCAATTCATCCGAGCAATTAAAATCCGGGAAACCCTGCGAAAGATTTATTGCATTAAAATCATTTGCCATCTTAGACATAACAGCAAAAATGCTCGTTCCAATATCAGGTAGTTTAGAATTGATAACCATTTCTTCCATAAATAATTATTTGAGAATTTTGAAAAATTATCTTTACAAGGCAATGTCATTTTGAATTTATTTCAAAATCTTATAAAAGATGCTGAAATAAATTCAGCATGACAACTAAAATTTCATTTTTGAGATATTTCTTTTCACTAGTTACTTACTTTATATTCATTCGTTGCTGGTCGGATGTTATCATACAATCTTTTTAACTGCTCATAAGCGTACTGATTACCTCGTTGTGTTGCTGATCGATAATACTTTACTGCATTCGGTAAACTTTTTTTAATCCCAATGCCCAATTCATAACAATAAGCTAATGCAAACTGAGCAAGCAGCGATCCATTTTGTTCAGCATTTTCTAATATTAATATTGTTCCACTCAAATCTGTATCAGGAATTAAATCAAAAACTTCTGAAGTTGCAATACGTACACTCGCTTCAGTGCTTTTAAAATTTTTCGCAGCGTTCCATAATTCCAAACCTTTTTTACTATCAGGTTTTACATACTTACCCGAATAGTAATTAAATCCTAATTCGATAATTGAAGGAATATGATTTTTACCTGCTGCTTTTTGTAAAAGCTCTATAGCATCATTATCACCAAGTCGATTATCATATCCAAGCTTTTTTAAGCCGTACCATACAAACTCTGCTGTTGGATCATTAAACTGAATTGCATCATTTAATATTTTATAAAAATCTTTTTCACGTATAAGATTCCAAAGTAAAAAAGCTGCGCGTGGTGAATCTAAAATTGTAGCTCTGATATAATACTCCGCCGCCATTAACGTATTTTTATCCAGCGTATTACCTTTTTCATACAATCTTCCTAAAATAGTTTGCGCCTCAGGACTTCCGGCATCAACAAGTTTAAGTAATAAATTTATTTGCGATTTCTTATTTATTATCGCTAAAGTTGAATCATTTTTAATTTTTAGTGAATCAAGAATATTGGTGATACCAATATGATCTAAATCGGAAATCAAAACTTTATCTGGTATATTTTTAATAGTATCCCGCTGAGAATCAAAATCTATAAATACTAAACCTGATGATGGTTGAATCGGTAAACTATTTGTTTCTTCGGTTATTCTTTTTCCATCGCTAAGAGCAAACTTATTTTGATTAACCGAATCCTTAAAATCAACGGATACTTTTGACGACACTTCATCAAGAATTTCTTTAGCAGGCTGATAACCAGAATCAGAAGATTTCTTAATCCAGTAATAAGATTTATTCCAGTTTCTTGGAACGATTAGGTTATCCGTATTTAAAACTCCAACTACATACTGTGCTTGGGTCATTCCCGATTCAGCAGCAGCTAAAAATTTTTCATAAGCAGTAAAAGGATTCCACTCAGTACCCCAGCCATTAATTAACATAATTCCATAATTATAAAGTGCTGAAGCAAGTTTTTGATCAGCAGCTTTTTTAATCCAATAAACTGCTGAAACTGTATCTGCAGAAATTCCTTCTCCGGTTAAAAGACGCAGCCCCAGCTCGTGTTGAGCCAGAGCATCACCACTGTTTGCAATTTGTACAAGTTTAAACTGCTGCAAAAGTTGATAAGATAAATCAGGTTGATAAAAGTAAGGATTATTTTTATACGGTCTGTTTTTTTTAAAGGCTAAACTTTTTGTTGTGTCTTGTGCTAATAGCTTAGCTGAAAATAATAAGCATACAACAATAGTTATAATGAAAGCAGCACTAATTTTTAATTGCAACAGTTTCTCAGAATATTATTTAATTTATATAACATTAAACGTAAAATTATTCTATAATAGTATGAAAAAATATAAAATCTTTGTGCAAATAGTTAATGATATTCTTCTCTAATTAAAAGCAAAATTATGATGGATAAAATTAAACAAATCATAACAGATTTATCTGAAAAGCAAAGCAGCACGATGATATGACGAGGGTTATACTAAAAATAAAATGATAAAGTATGTAATAAACCCAAACCTCCGAGGTTTTGGAAACCTCGGAGGTTTAAGGATAAAATGATTAAAGATATTAACAAATTTATAGGAAAAGCAAAACAGCACGATGACATGACGATGGTAATTTTAAAAATAAAATAATAAAGTTCGTTTTACTGGCAAATCAGATTGCAAATCTTAGCAGGTAACTCTATATTTCAGGGCAAAAAAAAGTAAAATGTCATCAAGAAAAAAAGTTAAGTTCATCTTCGTTACAGGCGGTGTAGTTTCGTCTTTAGGTAAAGGAATTACTGCCTCATCTCTCGGTTTACTATTAAAACAACGCGGCTTCAGAGTTACAATCCAAAAATTTGATCCATATATAAATGTTGATCCCGGAACTATGAGTCCATTCCAGCACGGTGAAGTTTATGTTACGGATGATGGTGCAGAAACTGATTTGGATCTTGGGCATTATGAACGCTTTTTGGATGTTAATATGACTCGTGCGAACAATACAACAACTGGTCAGGTTTACAACGAAGTTATCACAAAAGAAAGACGCGGCGATTTCCTTGGTGCAACCGTTCAGGTTATTCCGCATATAACAGACGAAATAAAAAATCGTATGTTAAAACTTAGTGAGCTTGGTGAATATGATATTATCATCAGCGAAATTGGCGGAACAGTTGGAGATATTGAAAGCTTACCTTTTATAGAAGCAATGAGGCAGATGATGCTTCAGTATGGCAGAGCAAACACTATGAGCATTCACGTAACTTTAGTCCCATATATTCGTTCAGCAGATGAAGTAAAAACAAAACCAACACAACATAGTGTTAAAAATCTATTAGAGCTTGGAATTCAGCCCGATGTACTTATTTGCAGATCAGAAAAAAAATTATCTAAAGAGTTACGGGAAAAAATTGCTCTTTTTACAAATGTTAATTCTAAAGCCGTCATTTCAGCCTATGATTGTTCATCTATTTATGAAGTTCCGTTAGTGTTGTATAAAGAAAAATTTGATCAGATAGTTATGGAACGGCTTCACCTGCCCGATAAAAAAATTAATCTTGAAAGCTGGGAGAATTTTGTTGGAAGAGTAAAAAATCCTTCAGAAAAAGTTGAGATTGCACTTTGCGGCAAATACACAGAGCATATGGATGCTTACAAAAGTATAATAGAATCCTTTGTTCATGCCGGTGCAGAGAATAATTGCAAAGTTGTGGTAAGACCAATTGGTGCTGAATCATTAGAAACAGAATCACCAGAAAAATTATTTGCAGGTATTGATGGAATTCTTGTTCCCGGCGGTTTTGGTGAACGGGGGATTGAAGGGAAAATTCATGCAGTGCAATACGCCCGAGAAAATGATATCCCATTTTTAGGAATTTGTTTGGGTTTGCAATGCGCAGTAATTGAATTTGCCCGCAATGTCTGCGGCATTCCTCAAGCGCATAGTTCTGAATTTAAGAAAAATCGGTATAGCGTAATTGATTTGATGCCTGATCAAAAAAATATAAAAAATATGGGCGCAACAATGCGTCTCGGTGCTTATCCTTGTAACATTAAAGATAAAACTCAGGCGTTTAAAGCTTATCAAAGCAGTTTTATTTCCGAGCGGCACAGACACAGATACGAAGTGAATAACAAATTTAGAAGTGTATTAACAGAAAATGGTTTGGTGTTATCTGGTTTATCACCAGATCGTGAACTTGTGGAAATGATTGAGCTGCCGGATAAGAGATGGTTTGTTGCATGTCAGTTTCATCCGGAATTAAAATCAAGAGCTACAAAAGCTCATCCATTATTTAGGGATTTGGTAGGCGCAGCATTAAAATACTCGCTATCAAAAAAATAATTATATAAGACAGTTTTTAAAATGCAAAAATATTTTAGTGTATTATTAATTTTTTTATTTATCACTTCGCCAATACATCCACAGCAAGTATTTGATAGACAAATACAACTCGGATTAGACAAGATATATAATTTTAATTGGGTTAAGGGTAAAAAAATATTTAATTCTTTAATAAATAAAAACCCAACAGATCCAAGAGGATATCATTACAAATCGATTATCTACCTTTGGTACTATCTTGGAAATTTTAATGAAGCTTATCTTGATACTTTCAACTACCTTTCTGATAAAGCTTTAGATCTTGCAAATGAAAAAGCTAAATCAAAACCATCTGCACAATTAAGTTATTTGATCGGATCAATTTATTATAACAAATCCATTGCGGAAGCACGATCCGGTAATTATATAAAAGCGCTATGGACAAGCAATCAAATGAAACAGCATCTTGAGGATGCAGTGAAAGATGATCCCGAATTATATGATGCTTATTTGGGGCAAGGTTTATACAATTTTGCACTTTCACAAATTCCCTCATCATTGGAATGGGCTGCAAATCTTGTTGGGATTAAAGCTGATAAAGAAGCTGGACTGAAATTTGTAAAGAAGACAGTTCAGAAAGGAAAACTTTCAAAAGTAGATGCTCAATTTTATTTATCGCAGCTATATTCAAGGGTTATTGTCGATCATCCGGATGCAAAAGAATTGTTGATTAATTTAACACGACGATACCCAAAAAATTTATTGTTTAGTTTTTCATTAGCCTGGGTTGATTATGAATTGAACGATCTTAACGGCGCTGAAAGACAATTAAAATCAGTTATCACTTCATCGGATTCTTTATATCCATTTGTTGTTTCTAATTCCTATTATTTAATGGGGAATATTTTTTATGCAAAAAATATGTGTGATTCTGCCATAACATATTATAAAGTGTTTTTATCTAAAGTTGTTAATGATGATTACAAAGGAATTGCAAATCTTAGAATTGGCTTATGTTATGAAATTGAAGGTAATAGGAAAGAGGCATTAAAATTTTATGATAAAGCTTCTGATGGTAACAATGATATTGACGAAGATTTATATGCGCAAAGAAAAAAAGATGATTTTGTTGATAATAAACTATCTCCTAATCAATTAAAGTTAATCAAGTATAATAATTTGATTAAGCAGGATAGATTATCAACAGCAAAAGATTCCTTAATAAATTTTGTTGAGCAAAAAAATATTAAGGATGAAATGATTGCCGAAGCTAACTTGTATTTAAGTGAAATTAGTTTTTATCAAAGACGATACAAGGAGTCTTTAGACTTTGCGGTTAAATGCATTAAGACCGAAGTTAAGGAAGAAAAATGGATTCATGCTTTTGCACATTACTATGCAGCTTGGGATAGTTATTATATTAAAAATTATATTGATTCAAAACTCTTCTTATTACAAATAGCGGAGTTGGATGAGTTCGATTTCAGGAATTCGCTGATGAATAAAGTTTACTCCCTTCAAAGGTTACTGCCAGAGGAAAATAAAAATTAATTTTCCTTCCTGTACCCTTTAATTGATTATTTTTTATCGATTGACTAATTTTCGCCAACATTTCAGGTGATTTTAAATTGGAAATAGCAGTTTTTGTTTCTGGCAGAGGATCTAATCTTAAAGCTATTTTGGATTCACCTGATTTAAAAGATATTGTTGAAGTTAAAGCCGTTTTAAGTGATAAGATAAATTGTAAAGCATTTGAAATTGCTGATGCTTTTGGTATAAAAACTTTTTCTGTTGGTGATGGTGAAGGGAAAATAAAATCTAGTGAGATTGTCTCTACATTATCCAATCTTAAAATTCAGTTGGTGGTACTTGCAGGTTATCTTAAATTAATTCCTTCAGAACTTATTGATGTGTTTGAGAATCGGATAATTAATATTCATCCTGCACTGCTTCCTTCATTTGGCGGAAACGGAATGTATGGAATAAGAGTTCATCAGGCAGTATTCAAATCATCTGCAAAAATAAGCGGTGCCACGGTTCATATGGTTGATAAATATTATGATACCGGAAAAATAATTGCACAAAAATGTGTTGATATTTCAGATCTGAATTCACCTGAAGAAATAGCTGATAGAGTTTTACAAGTTGAACATAAATTATTGCCTGAAGTAATAAAAGCATTTGCATTAAATAAAATAAAAATCAAATCAAATAGAATCACAATTATTAATTGAGATTTATATTATTAATCTCTTGACATAGGTATTTGGATTGAAAAAATTAGCATTGTTAAGTGTTTCCGATAAAACTCAAATTGTAAAGTTTGCTCAAGCACTTATTGATGCTGATTACGGAATTATAGCTACTGGAAATACTGCAAAAACTCTTCAGGCAAATAAAATTGAAGTTACTGAGATTAGTTCAATAACCGGATATCCTGAAATATTTGAAGGCAGGGTTAAGACTTTACATCCTAAAATATTTGGTGGAATCCTTTTTAGAAGAGACAACAAAGAAGACAATGAGCAGGCTAAAAAAAATAATATTGAAGCAATTGATATTGTTTGTGTAAATCTTTATCCCTTTGTTAAAACAGTTCAAAATCCAGATTCTACTTTAACTGATATTATTGAAAACATTGATATTGGCGGTCCAAGTTTAGTTCGTGCTGCGGCAAAGAATTATAAGTTTGTATCGATCTTAACAAATCCTGAACAATATGACTCATTCATTGCAGAGTTGAAAACAGGGAACATATCCATAGAAACAAAACAAAGATTAGCAGTTGAAGCTTACTCTCATACTGCAAATTATGATACACACATTGCTAATTTTCTAGAGAATAAATTTTCATTTAATCCTTCATACGTTAGGATAAATGAAAAACTTTCTTCAAGTTTAAGATATGGTGAAAACCCTCATCAAAAAGCTGAAATATTTGGAAGCTTTGAAGATTATTTCGAAGTTTTTCATGGTAAAGAAATTTCCTATAATAATATTTTGGATTTAGTTTCTGCAGCAGAACTTTGTGAAGATCTTGGTGAAACAGCTTGCACAATAATAAAACATAATAATCCTGCTGGTGCAGCTATTGGTAAGAATCCCTACGAATCTTATATTCGTGCATTAAAATGTGATCCTGTTTCATCTTTTGGTGGAATTGTTACTTTTAATAAAGAAATCGATGTTGAAACAGCATTAGAATTAAATAAAATCTTTCTTGAAATTGTTTGTGCACCATCTTTTTCAGAAGAAGCAATAAAGATTTTGAAAAAGAAAAAAGATAGAAGATTAGTCAGGCAAAAAAAATCTGTTTTATCACATGCAAAAACTTTTCGTTCTATTCCGGGTGGAGTTTTAAGTCAAGACTTCGATTCAATTTCTTTGATTGAAAAAGATTTAAAAGTTGTTACAGATAAAAATCCATCAAAAGAAGAATTAGAAGATCTTAAATTTGCTTGGAAGATCGCAAAGCACACAAAATCCAATGCAATTGTTTATGTTAAGAATAAAGCAACATTGGGAGTTGGTGCAGGACAAATGTCCAGGATAGATTCAGCAAAAATTGCAGTTATGAAAGCAAAAGAGCACGGCTTAGATTTAACCGGTTCTGTTGCAGCATCAGATGCTTTTTTTCCATTTGCAGATGGACTGTTAGAAATAATAAAATGCGGTGCAGTTTCAGTAATTCAACCTGGCGGTTCTGTTCGTGATCAAGAAGTTATTGATGCAGCTAATCAAAATAAAATTTCAATGGTATTCACAGGAATAAGACACTTTAAACACTAAGAGGAACAATGAGAATTTTTGATTTTTTCTCGAACGATATTGCAATAGACTTAGGAACTGCAAACACGCTCATTTACGTTAAAGGTAAAGGAATTGTTCTTAATGAACCTTCTATTGTTGCCTTTGATAAAAATTCCAAACGCATAATCGCGTTGGGAAATAAAGCTAAAGAAATGCAGGGAAGGGAACACAAAGAAATTAAAGTTACCCGACCAATGCGTGATGGCGTTATTGCAGATTTTGAAATTGCTGAAGGAATGATTCGTGCGTTTATAAAGCGTGTACGCGGCGGCAGCGCTATGGCAAGCAGGAGAGTAGTTGTTGCTGTACCAAGTGGTGTAACCGAAGTTGAAAAAAGAGCAGTACGTGATAGCGCAGAACACGCTGGTGCAAAAGAGGTTCATCTGATTGCTGAGCCAATGGCGGCAGCAATTGGAATTGGAATTGATGTTGAAGCTCCTGTTGGCAATATGATCATCGATATTGGCGGAGGTACAACTGAAATTGCTGTTATTGCTTTGTCCGGAATTGTTAATGAAGAATCAATTCGAATTGCAGGTGATGAAATGAATTATGCAATAATGCAGTTCTTTAAAAAAAATCATAACATACTTATTGGGGAAAGAACAGCAGAAGCAATTAAGTGCGAAGTTGGATCTGCCGTTCCGTTAAAAGAAGAAATTACAATTCAGGTTAAGGGAAGAGATTTAGTTGGCGGCATTCCTAAAACAACGGAAGTTAGTTCGGTTGAGATAAGAGAAGCTTTAAATGAAGCTGTTGTTCAAATTGTTGATGCTGTTAGACAAACTCTTGAACGCACTCCGCCGGAACTTTCCGCAGATATTCTTGATCGTGGTATTATGCTTACAGGCGGCGGTGCATTGTTAAAAGGATTAGATGAAAGAATAAGAATGGAAACCAATCTTCCTGTTCATGTTGCCGAAGATCCATTGACTGCTGTTGTTCGTGGTGCTGGTAAAGTTATTGATAATCTTAACCATTACTCAAGGGTTTTAATACGTAACAGAAGATATTAATGATAAGATTTTTTGTTTCGGTTTGGACAAACTTTAAAGAATATATTGTATTAATAATTCTTTTGATAATTAGTCTCATCCTGCTTTCACAAAATAATGCTGTCGGTATTCAGAAAGTCCGCTCAATAGCATTTGGAACTTTTGCTTCCGTTACCTCAGTGTTTACAGATCTTTTTAATATAAGTAATCTAAAAAAAGAAAATGAAGAACTACGCAGAACGAACGCAGAAATAATGCTGCAGGTAAGTAAATTAAGAGAGCATGGAATTATTAATAAAGATTTACAAAATCTTTTAGCTCTAAAAGATTCCACTAATTTCCCTTTAATATCTGCCTCAATCGTTTCCAAATCTTTAACTAAATCTCAAGGAACAATTACTTTAAATGCCGGTAAGATTCAATCAGTAAAAGTTGGTATGCCTGTTATTACCGATAAGGGTTTAGTGGGAATTGTATTCTCAACTTCAGACAATTATTCAATTGCCAGAACACTTACAAATGTTGATTTGAAGCTTACAGTTAAATGTGAAAGAACACGTGAAAATGCTGTTATGAAATGGAATGGTGATTGGTTAGTTATGATCAATGTTCCCAAAACATTTGACATTAAAAAGGGAGATAGGATAGTTACATCCGAGATAAGTTCCATTGTTCCATTTCCTTTACCTGTTGGAGTTGTTGCGGAGTTCGGTAATGTTGAGACAGGAATTTTTAATGAAGTTAAAATCAAACCATTTGTTAATTTTCAGGAAATTGAAAATGTATTTGTTCTTGGAATTGTTAAAAGCAAAGAGATTGATAACATTGAATTTAATTTTCTGAATCGTTAATGATAAAATCACAATACATATTATCAATAGTTCTGTTTTTTCCTGCACTATTAATTCAAATTACGATAATTCCACTTTTATCAATAAGCACCGTAATCCCCGATCTTATTTTAATCCTGCTTGTCTATTACAGTATTACACAAGGTCAGATTTATGGAACAGTTTTAGGTTTTATTTACGGATTTTTATTTGATATAATTACAGGTAGTTTACTTGGTAGTACGATGATAGCAAAAACAGTTGCAGGATTTACTGCAGGATATTTTTCTTCTGAAAATAAAATAGATCAGAATTTGATTGCGTATAATTTTGCGCTAATTGTTCTGCTTTGTGGTGTAATTGATTCAACAATAAATGCCTTTTTTTCATCGGTTGATTTTAACTCAAATATTTTTCTTTTACTGTTTGAACATTCACTGCTGCCTGCAATTTATTCTTCAGCAATTGGTTTGATGATAATGATTTTTTATCCCAAGAGGAAAATTTTTTGAAGTCCGAAAATTTTGCATCAATAAACAGAACAACAATTATCTCGGGGTTCATTCTAGTATTGTTTGTTCTAATTTTATTCAGACTTTTTCAAATGCAGATTCTCAATCAAGAATCTTATGAAGAAAAATCTGCAGATAATAGTATCAAAGGCATCGAGCAAATTCCATTCAGAGGAGCATTCTATGATAGAAATCTTAAAGTAATGGTGGATAATACACCTGCTTATACTTTAAGAATTACACCTGCTGAATATGATCCAAAACTAAATCCTATAATAGATAAAATCCTTGGGGCAAACCCCGGTTATGTTGCATCAATTTTATTGAAGAATAAAATCTATTCCCATTACATTCCTATCAGAATAAAGAGAGGTATAGATTTTAATGTTGTATCCTGGCTTGAGGAAAATTCCGAACATCTTCCTGGTGTTGATTACATAGTTGAAATGCAGCGTGGATATCCTTTCGGGATTAGAGGATCACATGCCTTTGGTTACACAAAAGAAATTTCCCCGGATAAATTAGAAAAGGAAAAGGACTATTATAAACCTGGCGATTATGTTGGGCATAATGGAATTGAAAAGCAATATGAAAAAGAATTGCGCGGTGTAAAAGGATTTAATTATGTATTGGTAAATTCTAAGCGTAAAGAAATTGGCAGATACAAAAATGGAACTCAGGATGTAACTTCAATAAAAGGAAAAGATCTTGTCCTGTCATTTGATGCTGATGTGCAAAAAGTTGGGGAAGAAGAAATGAAGGGTATGCGCGGTGCCATTGTCGCAATCGAACCTAAAACCGGCGAGATACTTGCATTAGTAAGTGCTCCGGATTATGATCTAGAACAATTTTCTTATGTAACTTCTAAAGAATTTCTGCAGGAACTTTATAATGATCCTGATAAGCCTTCTTTTAATAGAGCAACTATGTCTGTAAAACCTCCGGGATCAACATTTAAATTGTTATCTGCTATCGCCGCTTTGGATATGGGATTGATTAACACTTCTTCAACATTTTATTGCGGTGGCGGATTTACATTTGGCAGGTTCTTCAAGTGTCATGGTGCACACGGATCTTTAAATGTTATACATGCAATTGAAAAATCTTGCAATACATTTTTTTATAATCTTATTTATAAGATAGGATTAGACAAATGGAAAGAATATGCCATGAAGCTTGGCTTTTCTAAAAAGACAGGGATTGATATAGGAGAAGAGGTTGCTGGATTTATTCCAGATGAGAATTATTATAAGAAAATTTATGGAGAAAATTGGCCTAGAAGTATTATGGCAAGTTTAGGTATTGGACAAGGAGAAGTTAGTGTAACTCCTTTACAGCTTGCTCAATATGTTGCATTGATTGCAAATGATGGAAGCACATTCCAGCCGCATGTTGTAAAAGGCTATCTGGACAATAATACAAAACAAATTATTCCATTTAAATTTCCTGAAATTAAAACCGGTATCAGGAAAGAAGTATTTGATATTGTTAAGGAAGGAATGTTTCTGGTTGTTAATGGGGCAGGTACTGCAACTCATATCAGAATGCCGGATATAAATATTGCAGGTAAAACAGGAACATCACAAAATCCACACGGAAAGGATCACGCATTTTTTATCTGTTATGCACCTGCTGAAGATCCCAAAATTGCAATTGCTGTTGTAGTTGAAAATGTTGGATTCGGCGCAACATACGCTGCTCCAATCGCAAAAAAATTAATTGAAGCATACCTTAAAAAAGAAACGTTGAATGATCAGAAGAAAAAAAATGAAAATACTCAGACTAAAATTGCAGGATTAAATTTTGCGGATTGATTATAAACTTAGTGATAAATTTGATTTCGGATTATTTATTCCGATGTCCATTCTTTTTGCTTGGGGATTAGCCGCTATTTACAGCTCAACATATAATCATCCAACTGCCGGCGGCAATTTTGAGAAACAAGTTATTTGGGGCATTGCTGCTTTTATTATTTTTTTTATTACCTATTCTTTACCTCCAAGTACATTCAAATCCATTTCAATTCCAACTTATTTATTTTCACTATTATTATTAATTGTTGTAATTGTAATTGGTAGAAAAATTTCTGGTGCAAAAAGTTGGTTAGATTTCGGTCCCTTTGGATTTCAACCTTCTGAGATCGCTAAAATCGGAACGATCCTTGCGATGTCTGCATATCTTAGTCGGATAAATACGAATATTGATTCCTTCAAAGATATATTATTTACTTTAACGATTGGTTTTGTACCTGTTGCACTCATTTTACTTGAACCTGATATGGGTACATCACTTGTATTTGTTGGATTTATTCTGATGCTAATTTTCTGGAAGGGAATTAGTTTATTTGGATTGTTCATTGTATTATCGCCAGGATTTGTTGCTATAGCAGCCTTATTTGGATTCTATTATTTCTTAGCTGCGTTGCTGATTGTGGTCATTTTCCTATTCCTTTTTAGAAAAGATTTATTCTTCAGCGGTTCTATATTTGCATTAAATTTAGCTGCAGGTTTTTTTGCAAATTCATTATTTAATGCATTAAGTCCTCATCAGCAGCAAAGGATTCAATCATTTATTGATCCAAATTCAGATCCTCTTGGAGCTGGATATAATACTATTCAAGCTAAAGTTGCAATCGGTTCCGGTGGTTTTTTCGGCAAAGGTTTTTTACACGGTAATCAGACTCAGTTACAATATATCCCGGAACAATGGACGGATTTTATTTACTGTGTAATTGGAGAAGAGTTTGGTTTTATTGGTGCTGTTATTGTCTTGGTATTATTTCTTTATATGTTTTTAAGAATATTAAAAATAGCATCAACAACTAAAGATGAATTTCTTAGCCTTATTCTGATTGGAATTTTATCAGTTTATTTAATTCACTATTTAGTGAATATAGGAATGGTAGTTGGGATATTACCGGTTATTGGTATTCCGCTGCCTTTTGTAAGTTATGGTGGAAGTTCATTACTTGTTAATATGTTTATGTTAGGGATAGTAGCTAACGTTTATCGAAACAGAAAAAATTATACTTGATTTTGTATGACTGCCCTCGGAAAAATTCTAAATAAAAATGCTCAGGGAAAATTTATTTGTGTCGGACTGGATACTGATGTAAGTAAGATTCCAAAATTTCTTCTGCATGAAAAAGATCCTGCACTAACATTTAACAAATTAATTATTGATGCCACTAAAGATATTACCGCTGCTTACAAAATTAATTTTGCTTTTTATGAAAAGGATGGCATCAAAGGGATTGAAGAACTTGAAAAAACAATAGAACTTATTCCAAAAGATGTTTTATCCATTGCCGATGCTAAAAGAGGCGATATAGGCAACACAGCAAAAATGTATGCAGCCTCGGTTTATGATCACTTTGGATTTGATTCGATTACACTTAATCCATATCTGGGTAAAGATTCATTAGATCCCTTTTTAGATTATTCGAATAGACTTAACTTTATTTTAGTGCTAACTTCCAACCCGGGTGCTATTGATTTTGAAAAATTAGAATTAAAGAATGGTGAATATCTTTATCAAAGTGTTCTTAATAAAGTTAATGAATGGAATTCAAAGAGTAATTGTGGAATTGTTTTTGGTGCTACAAAAATTGATGAACTAAAAAATAATATTAATAAATTTGGTCAGCTTTCTGTTCTTCTTCCTGGTGTTGGAGCACAGGGAGGCAGTTTGGAAGATGTGGTATCTGCGTTTAAATCGAATGAACGAAAAAATTATATTGTAAATGTAAGTCGTGGGATTATATATAGAAGTAGTGGTGAAAATTTTGCAGAGGCTGCAAAAGAGGAGTTAATAAAACTTAATAAAATTGTTTCAGATATTTCTAATTAGAACTCAGAAATAAACACGGACTAATTTTTATCTTTTCTAATTCCGTTCATCATAATACATTTTAATTAAAAGTAATTTAAATTTCTAAAACGAAAATAATTAAAACTTAGAAATGAACATTATATTTTCATATATCATATAAATTCTCGGAGAACTTGTTGAAGAACAACTCAAAAATATCTGAAGAATTGATTTATAAAATTTGGGAAGAAAGAAGACTCGATAATTTCTTAAAAACAGCAGACGGCATAGAGATACAAATAATTGATGCGGGAATCAGAAATACAGACGAGGCTGGTCCTGATTATCATCATGCCAGGATAAGAATTGGGAATATTACTTTTTCAGGTGATATAGAAATTGATACTTTTCATTCTGATTGGAAAGCGCATGGTCATCATTTAAATCAGCGGTACAATAAAGTTATTCTTCATGCCGTACTCTCCAACGATTCTTCATATCCATTTGTGGTAACTTCCAATGGCAGAAAAGTTCCAACGCTTGATTTAGAAAAATATTTAACTTCATCTATAAAGCAGAATATGCCGCAGGATTTAAATGTAATAAAAGATGAATACAATATTAAAATGCCTTGCATACAGTTAAACTCAAAGATGGAAAAAGGAGAAAAACTTAAGTTTATCAAAAACCTGGGGTTGATTCGTTTCCGGAAAAAGTGTGAAAGAAATATTGAGCGTCTAAAAGAATTATGCGTGCTTGAAGAACTTCAGATAAAAGAACCAAAAGTATATCATGATTTTCAAGAACAAATCAACAAAAGAGAGTTCAGCCAAAAGAATTTTGAATCGATTACATTATGGGAGCAGCTATTTTACGAGCAATTGTTTGAAGCACTTGGTTATTCGAAGAATAAAGATATTATGTTAAAATTGAGTCATGCAGTTGAAATAAAATTTTTTAAAAGTTTAGGTGATATTTCTACAGTAAAAATTGAAAGTATTTTGCTTCATATCAGTGGCTTAATGCCTGAGGTTCCGGATATTCCCGACGAAGAGACATCTATTTATTTGCGAAAGTGTTTGGATGTTTGGTCAGAAATAAAATCAAAGTATGATTCATTAATGTTTAATAAAACCGACTGGCATTTTTTTAAATTGCGTCCACAAAATTTTCCAACTGTCAGATTAGCTGCTGGTTCAAGATTATTAAATAGAATAATAAATAAAGATTTGTTTAATAGAATCTTAAAATTATTTTCTGATCATTCGGATACTCAAAAATTAATTATACACTTACGAAATGAGATCATTGTGAAAGGAGAGGGGTACTGGGCTGCACATTTCACTTTCAATAAATCAACCAAAACTCCTTTAAACTACTTCATAGGAATTGGTCGCGCAGATGAAATAATAGTTAATATTATTTTGCCGATTTACTCTGTTTACTTTGAAATGTTTGATAAAAAAGAATTTTCACAGAAAGTGCTTGATCTTTACTTAAATTTTTATCAAAAGGAGGGCAATCATTTAGTTGATCAAGTTAATGATGTGCTGGGGTTTAAAAATGAAAAGTTCAGAAGTGTTTATTATCAGGGTATGATTGATTTATTCAGAAATTATTGTATCAAACAAAAATGTTTAGAATGTGAAATTGGGAAGCAAGTATTTAATTAGTTGTTTTGTGTTAGCCTCTTTATATCATCACGTATTTTAGCTGCTCTTTCAAATTCCTCATTTTCCAATGCTTCACGTAATTTATCTTGTAATGCAGCAAGTTGAGCTTCTTTAGTTAAAGGTATTTTCGTTTTATCAAAATCTGAAATATTTAATTCAGCGGTTTCACCTTCTGTTTCTTCTGAAGGAATAAAAGCTGCAGCAGACATAACTGATTCAGCTACATAAATTGGAGCATAAGCTCTTACAGCAAGAGCTATTGCATCACTTGGTCTCGCATCAATTTCATTGGTAAGACCCGAGACCTCAAGAATTATTTTTGCATAGAAAGTATTTTCTTTTAATTCACTAACTACAACTTCTATTACATTTGCTCCCAAATTATCGACAAGCTGTTTCAATAAATCGTGAGTAAGCGGTCTGGGTGGTTTTATCCCTTCCATTTCCAGAGCAATAGCCTGAGCTTCAAAAGCACCAATAATAATTGGCAGCCTTCTTGTTCCATCTATTTCTTTAAGGAGTATTGCGTAAGCACCGCCTGTTGCAGGGCTTGTTGATAATCCTAAAATCTCACATTGTACTCTATCCAAACCAAAACCTATTCAAATTTTAAGATCGTAATTTTTTTATTTCTTCAGTTAAAACGGGCAGCACTTCAAAAACATCACCAGCAATTCCATAATCAGCGACACTAAAAATAGGCGCATCTTTATCTTTATTTATAGCAACAATGTATTTGGATGTTGACATTCCTGCTAAATGTTGAATCGCGCCTGAAATTCCACAAGCAATATAAAGAGAAGGGGAAACGGTTTTTCCTGTTTGACCCACTTGTTCACGATGAGGTCTCCAACCAGCATCAACAACAGCACGCGATGCTCCAACAGCCGCACCCAATACATTCGCTAAAGATTCGATTAAGTGAAAGTTCTCAGGTCCTTTCATTCCTCGTCCACCGGATACGATTATATCAGCTTCTGCAACGTCCAATTTGCCTTCAGATTTTTTAAACGCTACAACTTTTGATTTAAGGTTTGGGTTGGAGATTTCTTTTAATGTAATATTAACATTTTCATTCGCACTAAAATCAGCTTTAAATATATTTGGTCTGATTGTATAAATCTTAATTTCAGAATTTAGTTTTAATTTAAAGTTGGCTTTACCTGCATATATAGGACGTGTTGCAATAACTTCACCGGATTCAACTTGCAAATTAATGCAATCCATTAAGCAACCTGATTTTAATTGTACTGCAAGCCGAGGTGCAAGATCATTTCCTAATGCTGTATTACCAATTATCAAATAACTCGCATTTACCTCCTTTGCATAATTGCTTATTACTTCTGAATAACCACTGGAAGAATAATTAGTGAATTCAGAATTTTTTAAGAATGTAACATTTTTTATCCCGCACTTACCAACTTCGGATAAGTTTTTTATCTCTGAACCTACAGCAACTGCTTCAACTTCCAGATTAAGTTGTTTTGCAAGACTTACTGCAACACTTGCTGCTTCAAAAGAAACTTTTTTAAGAGAGCCTTCTCTTTGTTCTAATATTGCTAATATTTTATTTGCCATAATTTTTCCTATATAACCTTTGCTTCTTCTCTTAATAATTTAACTAATTCAGCAACTGCACTGCTGTCAGTTCCAATAATCCTTCCCGGCTGTTTTGATGCAGGAAGACTCATTTCAATCACTTCTGTAAAATCAGTTGATGATGCGGCGGGTTTTTCAATAATGATTTTCTTTTTTGCAGCCATGATTCCTTTTAGTGAGGCATAACGTGGTTCGTTCAAACCTTTTTGCGCCGATATTATTGCCGGTAGTGATGTCTCAATAACTTCTCTTCCACCTTCAATTTCTCTTTCAGCAGTAATTTTATTTCCATCTAATTTAAACTCTACTACAACGGGAACACAATTATAGTTCAATAGTTCAGCAGTAATTTGTCCGGTAATAGAATTATCAAAGTCAACTGATTGCTTTCCAAAAAAAACTAATTCACAACCTAAAGATTTGATTTCATCAGCAAGTGCTTGCGCTATCCCAAAAGAGTCTTTTTGTTTTTCGCTCCTTAAAAGGATTGCTTCATCAACCCCCATAGCAAGGGCTTTACGCAATGTTTCTCTATTGGCATCGCCGCCTACACTTAAAACATAAACAATTGTATCTCCGCCAAGAATCCCTTTTGTCTTTAATGCTTCTTCAACCGCATATTCATCATATGGATTTATAATAAAAGTAACACCACTCGGATCAATTGATTTTCTATCAGAACCAATTTTAATCCTTGTAGCAGTGTCTGGTACATGACTAACACATACTGCTATTTTCATTTCTCCTCCGTAAAGTTCTTAATTTTTAATACAAAAATATAAAGATGTAGGCTTCTAAAATCAATTTGTTTTACTTAAATCAAATAAAGTAATAATTTAAAACATCTCAAAAATACCTAAGTACTTGTCATCCTGAATTTATTTCAGGATCGGTTTAGGGGATTTTGAAATAAATTTAAACTGATAAATGATGTATAAAATGATTTTTTAGATGTCTCCTACTTAAAATAAATCTTTTATAAAATTAAACTAATAACTATTTTATAACTATGGAAATGAAACCTGAAGAATCACAGCAGAATGAAATAACTACCGAGGAAATTACAGGTAAAGATCTTATTTCCAGGGTTATTTTATTTAATGATGATTGGCATACATTTGATGAAGTGATAGACCAACTAATTAAAGCTGTAAAATGCACTTTTGATCAGGCAAGAGGATATGCGTTTGAAGTTCATGTAAAAGGTAAAGCAATTGTTTATAATGGTTCTTTAAGTGAGTGCCTTAAAGTATCAACGATATTGGAAGAAATCGCTTTGTTCACGCAGGTCGTCACTTAAAAATTATTTTGCCCACCTTTGTTAGCACAAACGGAGCAGGAACAATTCTCATAAATTTCTTCATAGCCATAATCAATCGTCAACTCTTCTCCCACTTTTATATTTCGCATAGCCACCAAAATCAGATTGCCATTCGCATCTTCATCAACATCGCAGTTGTAATTACAGGAGTGGTTAATAAATTTTATTTCAGAAACGTTTGATACATCAACGTAAATATCATCTTCTTTCCAAAAGATATAAACATTACCGTCATCTTCTCTTCTTATGCATTCCTCGGCGTTAATTACTTCTCCAAGGATTGTTGTAACAGTTTGACCTGAATAGAAATTTATTTTTGAAAATAATCCTTTACCATGTACTGAAGAATTTTGGACAATCAAATTATTGTCATCGAGTTTATTTAACATATATGATTAAATGATTTGTTAACGGAGTTAATTAAGTTAATTTATGCCGTGTAAACATAATGAAAATGAATCAAAGATTGATAGAAAAGTTTGAAAAACTTAGTCGATATTTGAGGTGAAGTAAATTTCCCTATATAAAAAAATATTTTCAATAGTGAGATTCGAACTTTAGCGGATTACCATATATAAGAAACGAAACTGAACAATGAATCCAAATTAAAAGATAATTCTGGTATTCAAATTGTTTTAACTTATTACTCTAAGGTAAAATATTGCCATATCGAGTTCATTTATTTTTA
>JAVHOU010000053.1:0-4871 GCA_036170275.1 Ignavibacteriaceae bacterium | reverse complement strand
AGAGTATTTCGTGAGCTATCAGGAGATACAGCATCAATAGTTTCAATATTAGTCATAGTATAACCATTTAATTTAAAAAGCCTTCCGAAGGAAGTTAATGATGGGAAAGTGTAGTGGCAGTAGTTGCACGAAAGGTGTGTCTGTCGTGCAAAACTAGGTGTGGCATAATTTTCTGAATTAAAAATGAAAACCAGCATCACCGATAACACCATTGAAAAAAAGGATTTGGATACTATATCAAATACCCTTCTTTTACTAAAAGTAAAGATATTGAAGTCCATATTATACTCCTGTTTGTTTTAGATTAGTTAGTTTATTAGATAGCCTTGTTCGACTATTTTTTAAGCATTTTGAAATAGCTGTTTGCAGTTTGGTTAAATCCAATGGTTTAATAAATAAGTAATCTATGCCGTAGGGTTTTAGCATATTTAAATTGATGATATCTGGATAACTTGTCAAAGTTATTATAGGAACGTTCTCTACTATTTGATTTGCTTCCTGGATAAAATTTATACCTGAATCTATATCTGATCTTATATCAGTTATGATTAAATCATAATCATTTTCATGTAATTTTTTTAATCCCTCATCATTAGTTGTAATTCCGGTCATATTTATTTTATTCTTCAACAAGAAATTTTTGAACGCCCAAAGAATATTCTCATTACTATCAATAACAAGTATCTGGGGTTTTTTTGACATTTTATAATGTTGAATAAAGTTTCTTGGAGAGTGCAACAAATGTGCCGATTGGATAAAATGACTTTTGAAAGCGAAAAGGTTTACTTAAGCAGAAATATTCATTGCATTACAAATACTAAACTTGGGCAAGTGCAAATTAAATTTTGGCAGTTGTGAAAATTAAATTTGCATAAATTAATTTTTTTAAAATACTATTTATAATCTTCAGACTTAATATTGTATTTTTTCATCATACGCTGAAAATTTTGTCTTGTCATATTGGATGCCTCTGATGCTGCGGTTACATTACCATGATGTGTAGAAAGTCTATCTTCGATAAACTGCTTTTCAAAAATTTGGAGTATATATTCCCTGGATTTTTTAAAAGTTGTATCGATTATTGGTAAGATTGTATTCTTTTCAGAATTAAGACTAAACATTTTATCAAGTAAATCTTGTGTTATTTCTTCCCCTCTTGTCATCATAACAGCTCTTTTAACAAGATTTTCTAATTCTCTTACATTGCCAGGGAATTGGTAAAAACTGAGTTTATCTATAGCCTTTAGAGAAAATCCTTTTATTTTTTTATTGAAATGCTGATTATATTTTATTAAAAAATAATTTGCTAATATTGGAATATCTTCTGTACGATCTCTTAAGGGAGGCAATTTTATTGACACAGCATTCAAACGATAAAAAAGATCTTCCCTGAAATTCCCTTTGTTTATTTCCAACTCCAAATTCTGATTAGTAGCAGAAATAATACGCGCATCAATATTAATTAAAATTTCGCCGCCAATCCTTTCAAATTCCCTTTCCTGCAATACTCTTAATAGTTTCTGTTGTAAAGCGGGCAGAAGATTTCCAATTTCATCTAAAAATATTGTCCCGTTTTGTGCAATCTCAAATTTTCCAAGTTTGCGTTCAACTGCACCGGTAAAAGCACCTTTTTCATACCCAAATAATTCAGACTCAAGTAAATTATCTGGTACAGCCGAACAATTTATCCCTATAAAAGGTGAGCTATTACCAAGCGTACTATTATGAATAGCCCGGGCAACTAATTCTTTTCCAGTTCCACTTTCACCTGTAATTAAAACAGGAACAATATTTGGCGTTGTTGAAACCATACCAATTAGTTTATATACTTCCTGCATAGCGGTACTTTTGCCAATTAAATTGTACCGATCAAAATTATCAGAGGAAAGAAAAAGATTATTTGAGGAATCATTATAAGTTTCGACTGATTTTGCAAGAGCCTTTTTTATCAATTCTCTAATTTTACTAATATCCAGAGGCTTGGTAAGATAATCAAAAGCGCCGAGTTGCATAGCTTTAACAGCATTTTGCATTATGCCGTTTCCTGTTATAATAATAGTTGGAATGTTTACTTCGAGACTGCTAAATCTTCTTAAAACTTCCAATCCATCAATTTGGGGCAAAGAAATATCTAGAAAAATTAAATCAATATTATTTGATTGTACTAATTTTAATGCTTCTTCACCATTATTAGTCAGTATAACTAAGTGACCATCTTTTTTTAATACTTCCTGAAAAGCATACAGGATTTTAGGGTCATCATCTACAACAAGTATTTTAGCCTTCTTTTCAGTTAAAGAACTCATATAAAAACTCTAATTATTTTAATCAAATATATTCTGGATAAGTGTCTTGGTGAAATGATAATGGGATGTATATATTAAACTTGGTTCCAACCCATTTTGTACTTTCCACATTTATAATACCACCGTGTGAATTTATAGTCCTTTTAACCATGGGCAATCCTAAACCAGTTCCATTTATTTTTGTAGTAAAAAATGGATCGAAAATTCGTGATAATTTTTCCTCATCTATTCCCATACCAGTATCAGTAATTTGCAGATGCAGGCATTCCGTATCTTGTGCAAGAATAATTTCATAATCATTGCGATTAGTACTTGCAGACTGCGTATAATTTATGGCACTTTCAAGTTTATAATCTTTAAGAGTGCGATTCAGTATAATTTTATTTAAGGATATTTTTATTTCATTTATAGATTTTTTAGTTAACTCATTAATGTAAGTTTTTCTTTCCTGTATTGAATAAATGGAATTGAACAAAATATTAATAATAGCTTCTTTTAAATGAACGGCATCTAAAAATAATAAAGGAATAGATGGCTCGATGTCTTTTCTGATCTTAATGTTTTCTTTTTTTAAGTTTAGCTGGACAAAAGCAATGCTATCATCAATTATTTTATCAAGCCTATATTCCTGAAAATTCAACGGACTGGGGTTGGCATAATTAAGTAACTTAGAAACAATACCCTCCATTTCGCTGCTTGAATTAAGAGCTACAGTGAGGGATTTTTTCTCCGACCTGGATAAATTTTTTGATTCAGCTATAAGTTGAAGTATCATTTTAATTGAAGTGAGAGAATTTCTGAACTCATGTGCAACATAAGCAGCAATTTCACCGGTAGCGGCTAATTTTTCCGTTTTAATCAGGAAATTTTCTAAATGTTTACGCTTTGTAATATCTGTAATAACAGAAAGAACTTTCCCATCTGTATTTATTGGAATGGCAATATGTTCAATGTAGCGCTCTTGATTATTCTCGTCAAACTTATGATTTACTGCTATCTCTATTTTGTTAGTAGTAATTGCACGTTTGCAAACACAATTTTCGCAGAAACTATTATCATCAAATACCTCGGCACAATTTTTACCGATTACGCTTTCTGCAGAATACCCGGTAATTTCTTTTAATGCTTCACTTGCTGTTTGAATATTTAAATCTTTATCTAACACTAAAAATGCACTAGGAAGATTATCAAGGATAGCCTGTAGTTTTGATTTTTCACTAAAAAGTTCTTCGGTTCTTGAACTGACCATTTCTTCAAGATGCGTTTTATATTGCTGGATTTCGCTTTCGTGCTCGCCTAATGATTTTGCCATCAAATTAAATTGATCTGCTAACTTTTCAATTTCGTCTCCGGTTTCCACTTTAACTCTATGATTATAATTTCCCTTAGTTATAATTTCAGCACCTATATTAAGTTTAGATAATGAGATTGTAAAATGACGGGTCGCTAACAAACTTAAACTGATAGACACTAATAAAAAGAAGAGAACTACTCCGGAAAATGTTATCTCATAAGTGTGCACGGTTGCCCATATGAATGATTTGGGAACAGTTACTAATAAATAGAGAGGAATTGCAAAATCATATTCAATATTCGAGTGATAAATGGAAGAATAATTATAAAAAAGAGGTGTATAAGAAATTATATCATTTGTTTCCTCTGTTATAGTACCTCTTTTATCAGAAAGTATTTTATAAGCCACACCGGGATAATCATTTTTTAGATTAATTTTATCTTTTCCCGCCAATAATTTATTCCAGTCATTCTTTTTATCTGAATGATAAAGATAATGTCCTTCCCCGCTAACCATGATTACTTTTTCATCCGGGTTCAAACCTTTATAAGTCTGCAATGTTTTAAATAGGTTTTTTACAAATACATCAGCAATTATTATCCCAACTTTTTTATTACTATTAAATATGGGCATAACAAAACTAATAACCGGGATTAGTTTATTATTCTGACTTAGAAGTTCGGCGGGAGTTATTGTTATATTACCTTTAGAAAGTCCTTTGGCTAAAAGCAAATAATATAGTTGGGGGGTTTGCTTCAAATTATTTTCAGTTATGATTTTATAAGTCTGATTTGATGAGTCGGGGAATTGAGATTCTACCCTCACTTTTTCAATTGCTGAATTATCTAATATTTTTATCTGAAAATAATTTTTTTTTGTATTAACAAAAGATAAAAGATCATTATTTATAATACCGAATAAGTTTTTCTTTAAATGTTCATCCTGTTTTTCCAGAGCTATCTTAAATTGCGCAGTAAGAAAAGAATTCTGAATTAATTGTATATCCTGCCCAATATCAGTCATAAGATTTGCTGTATTTCCCTGTATTAAAGTAAGATCATGATCAAGATTCTGAATGGCGGTATGACTCATTGTCTTAGTAGTGGAAATTATTCCATATGCACTTAATATTATAATTGGAAGTACAGAAAGACCAGCAAATGCTATTATTAGTTTGGTCCTTATCGAAAGCCATCGGAATAATTTATTTACTTTAAACATTTTCATAACTATCAAGCATTATAATCTGTATAGTATAAATTAATTCTTAG
>JAVHOU010000052.1:0-4904 GCA_036170275.1 Ignavibacteriaceae bacterium | reverse complement strand
TCGAACCCGCGACCTGCTGATTACAAATCAGCTGCTCTACCAACTGAGCTAAGCCAGCATTTAATATAAACTTAAATTCTTATCAATTTTTCCCTTCCAACCTTACCAATTAAATTGGGATGCTCTACCATCCGCCGCGGCGGAGAGCTAAGCCAGCGTTTTGGGAAAGCAAAATTAACATTTTTCAGTTATCGAAACAAGAATCTTTTCTTTATTCTGCAAAATTATTCACTGTCTAAAATCGTTAGTTCTTCTACCCAAAATAGTTCGCATGATCCACCGGCTGTATCATCTCTTCTTAATGAACTTTTCCAGTGCCAACCATCTTCTGTTGTTATTTCTACTAAGTAACCTTTCATCTCAATTAAACTTCCTTTATAGACTTCATCAATTTTATCTTCAATCACTTCATCTTTAGGAATTATATGAACATTAGCACTGTTGAGTGGAATTTGATCTGGTGGAATGGGATATTGTTCAGCTTGCCAATGATACCACCTGTTACTTTGAGTAATTTTTATTTTATCTATTATAGCCTGATCAGACATTGGACCCCAACCAAGAGCAAAATCAACGGGAGATAATTTACTTTCTCGTCCGATTGAAAAATTATTCCTGCTCAATACCCTTGCTTTAATCTGATACTCAGCTAATGCTTTAATTTTAAATTCGTCTTTCTGCCATTCTTTATTGTTAATCATGTTTGTTTGTTTTGGTTGTTGTTCAGCAGTAATTCCGGCTGGATAAGTGATGATTTTTTCCGGCCAAAATATATAGCCTAACAATATGACTAAAGGGATAAAAAAAACGAAAAATTTTTTCATTCTAATAATTCCTGCTGCTAAAATTTAAATAATGTTCTTCAGTTCTTCTAAATCGTTATTACTTGAAAATATTCTGAATTGAACCATCTTCTGTTTTAATTTTTTTATTAGATCGAATGTCAAGCCTTCATATTCAAATTTTTCACCGGGCTCCAAAATCTTCCCTGTCTTTTCTGCAACAAAACCTGCAATTGTATTATACTCATCCGATTCTGGTAATTTAAAATTAAATATTTCATTAAACTCTGTTACATTCATTGATCCTAGCACATAATAATTGCCGTCTGGTAGTTTACTAAAATTCTGTATCCCACTCGAGCTGCTGTCCTTAAGTTCTCCAACTATCTCTTCCAAAATATCTTCCATAATGATAATACCCTCGGTACCGCCATATTCATCGGTAACAATTGCAATACGCTCACCTTGTTTTTGCATATCTTTTAATATTTCAGAGATCAACTTTGTTTCCGGAACAAAATAAACCGGTCGGGCCAGTTGACGCAACGAAACTTTTTCACCTTTTACTAAAATTTTCATAATATCTTTTGTATGAAGCACTCCCACAATATTATCCAAAGACTTTTCGTAAACAGGTAATAATGCATGATTGGTTTTGATTATGATGTCGATATTTTTTTCGTCAGTATCGGATAAATTAATAGCAACCATTTCCGTTCTTGGAATCATTACTTCATCGGCTTTAAGATCATTAAACTCAAATATGTTTTCAATTATTTCCTGATCAGCTTCATCAATCGTACCTGATTTAACCCCATCTGAAATTATATCTAATATCTCATCTTCAGAAGGACGTTCTTGCGAAAAATTAATTTTTTCTTTAAACGGCAACAAAATTAAATTGCTTACTAACGTTATTGATCCAGTTACATATTTTAAAAAGTTTGATAGAAGTAAAATAATTTTTATCGATCTCCTTCCGATAAATTCAGCGTATCTGTAAGCAATAGCTTTCGGAACAAGGACAATGAGTATAAGAATAATAAATGTTATAATTATTGTAGTTAGAAAAATGGTTAGTGCAAAAGGAAATACTTGAGTTGAAAATGATATTAAATTAAAAAATGAGAATAACCACGAGGAAAATATAAAGTAACCTAATATTGAGATCATCACATTAATAAATGTAATTGCAAGATGAATGCTTGAATATACTTCCTCTTGATTAGCGTTTAGTTTTTCAAAATATGTAACATATTTATCCTCATTTTCTTTTAATTCCTCAATTCTATTTTCGCCAAATGCAGCTAAAGCAATTTCAGCAGCAGCCAATAAAAAGTTAAGCAGGACAAGCAGTAAGAAAATTGTAATTAATAATACCATCAAAACAAATTTATCCTATTATTATAAATTGTGTAACTAAAAATAACACCATCGGGTTAAATTTACATCACAGTTATTATAGTATTAACTTAAATTGATTTATATTTTATTGAGACTTCTGAAAAATAGATTTCGAATTGACTGTCATTCTCGCGAAAGCGGGAATCTATTTCATATTCACTGGATTTCCGTTTCCACGGGTATGACCTTTTGAATTTTTCAGAAGTCTCTTATTGTTAATAAAATCTTATTTGAAATGAAACCCAAACAAATAAAAATTCTAGATAAAGAAAAACTTTTAGTAAAATGGAGTGATGAGTCCGAAACTATTATCTCCCTTAAATATTTACGTGATGAATGCCCTTGCGCAAGTTGTAAAGGTGAAACTATTCTGTTTAAAACTTTTCGCCCGCCTAAACCGACTATATTTTCTCCGGAAATGTACAAAGTAAAAAGTATTGAAGTGGTTGGAGAATATGCAATTCAGGTTAGTTGGAAAGATGGGCATGCTACGGGAATTTATTCCTGGGAGTACTTGAAAACTCTTGAATCCGATGAGAAAAATAATACAAATCAAAAATACAATACACTTATATGATATCTAATAACGAATTAAAATACTTTTCATCTTTGCTGATGAAAAAATTTCGTGATAAAGAAAAGAAATTTCTTGTTGAAGGATTGAAAACTGTTGAAGAAGGATTAAACAGCAGTTATAAATGTGATGTCGTTTTTGTTACTCCTGCTTTTATAGATTCTTTTCCTGAGGTAATTAGTATTCTAAAAAAGAAGACCATAAGAATTGGTGAATTGAAATCTTTGGACTTCCAAAAAATTTCAGACACAAGATCCCCACAGGGAATTGCTGCAGTATTTAACAAAAACTTTCCACCAAAAAAAATAAATGATCTAAATGAAAAGATAATTGTTTTAATAGATAATATTTCTGATCCAGGAAATTTGGGAACGATTTTACGTACGTGTGATTGGTTTGGGATTTATAATGTTTTCATCACCGATCAATCTGTTGAATACCTTAATCCAAAAGTGATAAGAGCATCGATGGGATCAGTTTTTCATCTTAATATTTATGACAAAATTTTTGAAAATGATTTGTTCTTTCTCAAAAATAAAAATTATCAAATCATCTGTTCTGATATTAAAGGCAAAAATATTTTTAACTATAAGTTCGAAAAAAAATCGATTATCACTTTCTCCAACGAATCATCTGGTCCTTCTGAAATGGTTAAAAATCTTTCAGATGAATTTATTACCATTCCAGGTAAAGGCAGAGCAGAATCTTTAAATGTTTCCTCCGCTGCAGCAATAATATTATCTAAACTTACATACTAAAAAGACGATTCATTTGACTCGCCTTATTCGTTAAATAAACCTCATCCTTATTTCAACAGGATCATCTTCTTGCTATTTATATAGTCTCCAGCTTGTAACCTGTATATGTAAACACCGCTTGCAAGTGATGATGAATTGAATTCAGCTTCATACTTTCCTGCTGATCTAAATTCATCAACCAAAGTAGCAACTTCTCTTCCCAGCATATCAAATACTTTTAAAGTTTGCCAACTGTTTACTGGCGACTGCCAACTTATTTTTGTGCTTGGGTTAAATGGATTGGGAAAATTTTGTTCCAAATAATAATTTTCTACAGTTGTCGGCTCATTTAATTCAACATCAGATAAAATTCCTTGTTCCGGTAAGGGTAATTTTGTGGAGGTATAAATTTTAAATTCCCCGGGCAGTAAACTTATCGGATCCGTTGGATTAGTAATGTTAACACTATCCCCATTAAAATAATCATACCACCAGCCGGTTTTACTAAAGTTTTGATTTGGGTTTAGCTGTGTAACACCAAAATTTCCTATAATGAAAACGTCCATCGTTGGATGATAAAGATTTATTTTCTTTACCGTATTGGCAGCATCAAGTGTAAAATTTGTTGTACTAAAAGCATCATAATTTTTCTTAAGACTTATCAAAGCTTTAAATACTTTGTAAAGATTAGTCCTTCTGGCATCGTTAAGATAATCCCATTTCACAGGCTTCTCACCGGTTCTTCCATTAAAATTAATACTTACATCATAACCTAATTCCCCGAATTGCCAGAGCATTTTTGGTCCGGGAATGGTGAAGAAAAATGCGGCAGCAAGTTTCATCCTGTTCAATGCTTCGCTGAGATTTTTAATGTTATAACCCCCTGATGAATTTCCGTACTGAAGATTTTTGTACATCAATCTTTCTTCATCATGACTTTCCATATATCCAACTAAATTTGGGTTAGTCCATCCACGATTTTTATATGATATTCCTGAAAAATTCCAGGTGTTGTTATAAGCATCTGTCGGATATCCCATAGTAGCTTGATTGTAATTGATGTTGTGATTTCCCCAAAGCATCATTCCATAATTTGATAAGACTATTTCTTCACTATTAGCGGCAAAGTGTTCAAGTATGATATAAGAAGTTGAATCATATTCCCAAATTTTATCTGCCATTCTCTTTAAAATATTTATTCTTGATAAATCATAACCGCCACCATCTCCAGGTGTGTTAGTAAAGCCTTTTGTAAAGTCAAATCTGAAGCCATCGAATTTATATTCTTCGAGCCAAAATCTATTTACTCTATCTACGTAATATTGTGTTGCCGTTTTTGCGTGATTAAAATCTGCACCCCAGAAATAAGTTGTGTTGGGGGAAGTTACATTGAAGTAAGGATTATTA
>JAVHOU010000051.1:0-4955 GCA_036170275.1 Ignavibacteriaceae bacterium | reverse complement strand
CCTGTTTTTACATTAAACTAATTTAGGAAATTCCATTTCCATCTGAAGCATTACAGTATTTGCTATAATCCACACTGTTCCTGTACCGTCTTCGCACAAACCCGTAATACGATTACCGCTAATAGTCTTGGGATCATTTGGATTAGTTGAGAAACTCTTAAAAGTTTTCTTAGATTGATCATAACAAATTAAACCACCTTCATAGGTACCTATCCATAATAATCCGGTTTTATCTTCATAAATCACAGCAATTCCATTATTATATTCTGTAATTTGCTCAACCTTTTTTGTGAAAGGATTTAATTTTAACACTTTACCATATGCAGTTCCCAGCCAAATACAACCATCACTACTGTTACACATAAACGATACAAAGTCATTATAAGGTTTTCCACGAGAATCAAATAACTGGTTTATTTTTTTATCTCTATTATTTATATAAAAAAGATTTCCATTATTTCCATTTAAGAAACTACTAATCCAGAGTGTCCCGGTTTTATCAATCAGTAGCACTGAGGACGGCATTTTAAAAAATTCTTTCTTAAATAATTGTTTCTGTGAATCAAAGCTTAAAAGCCCTTTATCTGTTCCAATCCAGATTGTCCCATTATTGTCTTCAACTAAATCTTCCAAATTTGCAAGTGGTAGTTTCCCTGGTTTACCTGTTTCTGATGTATATTGCTTGAGATAGGGATGTTGTGGCGTATATTTATTTACACCACTTCCATAGGTCGTAATCCAAATGGTCCCCGACCTATCAAGTAGAATCTTTCCAACATTATTGCTGCTGAGACTTCCAGGGTCAAGCTCATTATAAGTGTAATGAGAAAACTTTTTTAAATTCTTATTAAAAATATCTAAACCCCCATATGTACTCATCCATAAATACCCATTAAGATCTTCACAAATGGATCGAACAAAGTCATTAGCTAAGCTCGCTGGGTCCTTAGGATCATTTTTGTATTGAGTGAAAGTTTCATCTTTCCTGTTAAACTCTACTAAACCACCAGACGTACCCAGCCAAAATCTACCATCTCTATCCTCAATAATTGAGGTTACATTATGGGGATTTTTATCCAAACTCGGATATTCTTTAAAATCTTTATCATTATAATAATGTATAAATTTATTTGCTGCTTTATCTAATTTATCCAACCCTTCACCTGTCCCTAACCAGAGTGTTCCGGTTCTATCTTCATATATAGAGTGTACAGGATTATGATAGATACTGGTTGGATCAGTATTATCATGTTTTATCCACTTAAAATTTTCCATTGTTTCATCGAAAAGATATAGGCCTCCACCCGTCCCAATCCAAAGTTTACCACTTCGGTCTTCATGCAACGCCACAACATGTTGCCTCCAATCAGTTAATGGCATCTTAGGATTAAGAATATAATGCGTAAATATTTCTTTATCAGGATTAAGTTTATCGAGACCATGTGCATGCCCAATCCAAATGTTACCTTCTCTGTCATCACAAATTGATGAAATTACAGCATTAGTAATGCTTGTTGAGTTAGGGGAATAACTTTTTATAGAATATCCATCAAATCGATAAAGTCCATAAGAAGTGCCAAACCATATGTAACCTATCCGATCTTGAAAAATACATGTAACATTTGGAGGCAATCCATTATCCAAATTAAGATGCTCAAAAGTAACATTTGAATTTTGCGGATAGATTGAAACTGAGATAAGAATCATTACAATAATTATCAAAGAGAAAAAACAGCGTAATCGCAAAGATTTATTAATTTTCAATTTAATAGATTAATGTTTAGTTATTTCGAAAAAGTTAAACATAATTTTTAAAAATTTACTTCAATTCCTAAACGCATTGATAGTGATGGTTGATATCTAAATGCTTTTCCATAATTAGGATTAGGGTTAATAAGGCTTCCATTTGCATCTATGCCGTTATATCGCCTCTGATCAATATCCACAGGCTTATGCTGGCTGGCAATATGAAAAAAATCAAGTATCAGTTTTGAGTTAAGTGAACTTAGGAATTCAAGATTATATGTTATCCTTGCATTAAGGTCCCAGATTGCAGGTGTTCTTCCGGCAGATCCTCGCTGGGATAAAAACTTTATTCCAAATCCTGTACTGGCATATTCGCTAAATGGTGTTCCGCTTTGGGCTATGAAATAGATTCCCGCAGTTAATCCAAATGAAAACAAATAATAACCGGAAAATTTAAATATGTGTGTACGATCATTCGGAACAAGCCCGGTAGCATTTTGCCGTGTAGAGTTAATGTCATCAAATGAAACGTTGGCATTTGGAAATGAACCATGACCAATTGCACTAAAAAGTCCTTCGTAGTTTCCATAATCTCTAGACAGTACATACGAAGCAAGGAAATTAAATCGTTCATCCAAACGTCGTTCAATTGATATTATTAGCGCCTTATAATCTCGCTGAGGTTTCGGCCAATCGGAAAGTTTTCCTTTTCCTGGATTGCCAAATTGATACCTGTTTTCTGATGCTAACCAAACATCATCAATAGCCTCGCGAAGTGTTCTATACAAACCCTGCACACTCAATTTGATATTCCACCCTACTAATACCTCATAACCAAGATTGAATTCATCGTAATATTGTCCCTTCAATCCATCTATTGCTGGTCTGATTACGTGTGGACTATTATAAAGTGTATCTCCGCCAGAATTATCAAGACGCGGGTCGTGATCAAATAGAATCCAATAGTCATATCCATTTCCTGAATGATAATTTACAGATTGAAACAATCCGAACTCCTGCGAAAATCTGCCAAATGATCCAAAGATTCTTTGTGAACCATCTTCAACAGGCAGAAAAACAAATCCAATACGAGGCTGTATAGGTACTAAAATCTTTTGTGAAATTTTACCATCAGATCCAACAATAGATTGATCGTCCCATCTAATACCCAAATTTAATCTTAGCTCTGGTAATATTCTCCAATTATCCTGAATATAAACGGAAGGAATCCGATTAGAAACTTCACCAAAACCTTTACCTATACTTTCACCATAATAAACAGAGTCATATCGAGCAATTGAATGATAATCATAAATGTTATTTACACTATTTGTTTTATATTCAAATCCGGTACTCAAAATATGTTCGCCTAAAAGAATAGTCCCTGCTAACTTGCCGCTGGAACTATGCCGAAAGGAATCCCAGCTAGATCCTATGCCACCCGACCATATGTTATTTAAATAATCCTGGAATAAAATTTCAGTTTTTCCCCTTTCAGTTGCTGGTTCACCGGTATCGTGTCTGTCAATCCTTGAAAATGAACCTTCAAGAAAAAAATCTTTTGAAATATTATACCTACCATTTACAGATAAATTAATTCCTCCTTCATAAATATTCTGGAAATACATATCAGAGTTTGCTATTGTCTTTGGAGGAATACCTATATCTCTACCAACAGCATCCCGTTCAGTTGGATCACCTGTCGCAGTAATAATGAAATTAAGATTTTCTGTTGCTTTCCAATTAAGTTTTGCAGCGAAAGAATTGATAAGTGTTTTATCTATTGAAGTACCATAACCGGGGATGTCTACATTTCGTCTATTAAATGTTGGATTGTAAGCAGCATAAAACCATAACCTATCCAAAATAATGGGACCGCCTAAATCGAACCCCATATCATAATTAGCAAAATCACCTTGTGTTATATCCAGTGAACCTAATTTCAGGTTTTCGGAAAGTTTATTACTGGTATAAAATCCAAACACAGATCCATGAAACTCATTAGTCCCGGAATTTGTAATAACATTAATAAGTCCGCCAAGTGAACCTCGTGATTCTGCATCATAACCACCTTCCTTCAGTTCGATCTCCTGGATAAAATTGTAAGGAAGATTCGTTCCACTTGCACCAATCAAAGGGTCAGTAACTTCTACACCATCAACAAAATATTTATTTTCAAAACCTGTTGCACCTCCAATATTTGCTTCATCTCCATAATAACTTGTATTTGCTTGCGGTAATAATGTTATAATACTTTTGTAACTTCTATCAATAGGTAATTGTTCAAAATCTTTCGAACGAAGATTTCCTCCATAGGAGGTTGAAGATGGATCGATGATTTGTTTTTCACCGGATACAGTAATTTCAGGTAGGTTATAAGTCTGCTGTATTAATTTTATTTCACCCAGATTAGTAGTTTTTCCTAATCCGATTTGAACTTTCTCAATTGTTAATTCACAGAAACCAACATAACTTACTTTAACTGCATAACTTCCTGAAGGCAACCCAAAGATTCTGAAAAAGCCTTTATCATCAGTCGCTGTCCCTTTCGTACCCTGGAGATTTTCACTTAGTAAAGAAATATTAACTCTAGAAAGAGAATTACCAAGAGTGTCAATAACCCGACCTTCAATGTTGCTCGTTATATTCTGAGGATTAGAAAAAGATGGGAATATGAATAGGATAATTAGTGAAGCTGCAATTGACTGATGCGAATAATTCTTAAACATAACTTACCTCTTTAATGCGAGTTAAATAATTATTTTTGCAGCAGTCTGCTCAGGTAGAGTATTCCGGTGTGTTATCTCAAGTAATATTCAGTAATCAAACTCTAAAAACTCATACCCTATCCAAGTAGAAGATAATTGTTGAATGAAATAAGCAATTATTCTATATCATTGTTAAGAAAATAAATATTATTTAGCAAATAAGAACCCCGATAACAAATCATCGGAATCTGATTTAATAAAAGAACCAAATTAATTTTATAGAGAAGACATCTAACGGAAAAAAGTAATCCCTACTACAAATAATTAAATTTAGGACTTTACTTCTGCGATTTTTTAATATATTCAATTGAAGCAAGTAGTTCCTTTTTAAATTGATCATAATCCATTTGCATACCGTTTAAGTATGTACTCCAGCCTGCACTGGATTTAGCATAGTGTACTGCATCCTCAATCTCTTCATCAGTCGCCCCAAAAAGTTTT
>JAVHOU010000050.1:0-21574 GCA_036170275.1 Ignavibacteriaceae bacterium | reverse complement strand
TGAGCGAAGTCGAAGTGTGACCTACCAACGATCGTTGATAACTTTTCATCTCTCGACTTCGCTCGAGATGACGGCTCATGTGATTTCCAAATATTGATTAATAGTACATTGTAAATTCTGCAATTTTAATTGAACTAACATCCTTCTCTTTTCTTTTTCTTACCTGTTGGTGCAGTAGTAGTTGTTTTATTAACGTTAGAAGTTGGGAGTTTTATTTCTGTCTTAGTTTGTGCAACTGAAGAATCAGTCTGTTCTTGCCCGCCAAAATACTTTGCAACTTCTTTCATCTTTTCAAATTGAGCGATATCTTCTTTACTTCCGTTAACAGGAGTTTTAGGGAAAAGAATTTTTTCTTTCCACGCATTCAATCCACCATCAAGAATGTAAACACCATTGTAGTTTTTTGATTTGAGAATGAACCATGCCTGCGAGGAAGCAATATCATCATCAGAATAGAAAATTATTTTTTGATTTCTTCTAAGATCAGATGAGGATATTTGTGGAAGTGGAATACATTTTGCATTTGGAATTGAATACTCATTAAACTTTTCTTCGCTTCGTAAATCAACAAGTTCAAAATCTGATTTATTTTTAATAATCCAATCAGCTAAATCTGTAACGGATACTTTATCAGAATTTCCCACAGTTGATAAGGCAATATCTTTTTCATTTACTTTTATTGTTGTTCCACCGTAAGGATTGCCTGCGAACAATGCAATCAAACCAAGCAGCAAAGCAACTAACGCAAGTCTTTTATTTAAGCTAAGATTTGAGAAAAACTTTTTCATAAGCTTTTCTCCGGATTTCTATCAGCAAATTTTTTCTCACTCCACTCAGCGACAGCAAATGCCCCGATAGCCATTACGATAACTAGAAAAACAACTAATCCATACGACAATCCAAAAAATGATGGGATAGTTACGCTGCCCATATCTGTGGAGTAATAAAAATTTGTAATCAATGGAAACAACTCACCAAAAACAAATATGCCTGCAAAGATGCCAAGCACATAAATAAGTCCATCAATCTTGCCTGTTGAAAAAGCAACCATTGATGTGCCGGGACAATATCCACCAATTACAAATCCTACACCAAGAATTAATCCGCCAAGTACTTGCGGGATTATGTAAGTGTTACTAACATATATTAATGATAAATCCATAAAACCAATTACGGATAGAAAATAAATTCCGATCATTGCTGTTACGATTGCAGTGAACATAACTTTAAGAACACGCATATTGCCAAAGTAAAATTGTGCTGCAAGAATTCTTGCGCTTCCAAAACCGCCGCGTTCTAACATAAATCCAAATCCGATTCCAATTACGAAAGCGATAATCAGACTTACGTCTGAACTGAATAATTCAAATTTGAAAAATGGTGCGTTCATAGCCATTGCCTCCTCATAAAATATGCTGCGGCATATCCGCCGGCAAAAATCATCATCATAAATGCCCAGCTGCCAAGGTTTAAAATTGCTCCTCCAGATAATGCTTGTCCGCTTGTGCAGCCGCGCGCAAGTTTAGCACCAAAGCCCATCAAACCGCCGCCAATAAAAGCATAAATTAATCTTGTTCGATTTGAAACACGTGGACCTTTATCAATTCCCTTTTTTACTCTATGTGCGAGTGTGCCGGAAAGAAATCCGCCAGCAATTACACCAAGTACTTCAAAGACTAACCAATCTTTTAATGGATTTGTTTTTCCATCGCCGAGATATTCAGTATAAAACTGATTTCCAGACGCGTGCTCTGGTGCAATTGTGTTTACACCAACAGCAACCACTGTTGAAACCGCACCCGAAGCTCCGAGTCCTCTGCCCATTATTACATAAGCAGCAAGAAGCACGAGACCGAGACCAATGCCCGTTATGTAAGGATTCCAGTATGGCTGAGCATTATTCTCAACGTGAACATGACTTTCATCCTTTTCGAAAACGTGACTGAAACTTTTAATTAAAGATGTCATTTTTTTGATACTCCATTAATGAAAATGTGCGTTAAACCAATGGCTGTATTGCCCAGCCGAAACAATTACAAATCTTAAAATCAAGCCGCCAACAATTACCATTATTGGTGCTATTGCTGTGTGACGAATTTTATGATTAACTGCAAGAAGTTGAATGATAAGTGGAATTACAATTCCAAGTCCGATTACAAAAACCCAAAAGACCGGAGCGTATGCGCCGCTTAATAAAAGTTTTGCGGCTTCCATATGCGGCTTTGGAGATGATAAAAATCCAAGAAACATCATTACAAAAATGAAAAGCTCAACTATAAGAAAACCGTTATCAGCTTTTGCAAGTAATTCACTTTCAGTTTTATTCTTAGCAAAGAGATGAACAAATGCTGCAGCAGCAGATAATCCGGAAACAAGAAACAACACCCAAAGTAAAGATGTATTCCACAAAGGACGCGAGCCCATCGAACTTAACAATACTCCTGTGTAAGCCCCGAGCATTAATCCTAAAATCATGTTTAAGATTCCAATGTTTTTTATAAGAAATGGATGTTGATTTATTTTGCCTGCCCACTCAGAAAGTTTGGGATAAATTTTTAACATCCATGCAGCAGGACGAATTAAAATATTTGCAATCAATGCCGGATAAACTAAAATTAAAATCCATGCGCCCCAGGACATTGGAGATTTGAATTGAAATGTTGTGTACAACCTCCACACATAAAATTTATGAGCTAAATCTAAAAACAATGCAAACATTCCAAGACTTAATAACACAATGCTTATTGTTGGAATAGAAAAGCAAGCACAGTTTGATTCTTTATGTCTACCGCTAAATAAGAAATAGCCTGAGATAATCATCATTCCCGCTACCATTCCGCCAAGAAAAAGATAAACAGGAATTTGCCACTCCCACATTGCCATTGATGGATCTATGTGAGGATTGTTTCTTGTTGTACTTAGTTCAACTAATTCGGTTATCATTTTAAAATCCTTATACTAAATAAAATATATTTGGTTGTGTTCCAGCATCAGGAAGATTAACATGCCATTTGCGCGATTGAAGCAACTTGCTCACTTCGCTATTTGGATCATCAAGATCACCAAAGTGCATACAGTAAGTTGGACAAACTTCTACACAAGCGGGCTTCTGTCCTTTTTCAACTCTGTGAATGCAGAACGTACATTTATCAGCGTAACCATCGGGATGAATGTACCTTGCATCGTATGGACAAGCTTCAACGCAGGCTTTGCAGCCAATACATTTTTCGTGAGTGATTAGTACAATTCCACCAACATCGTGAATATGGCTTGCACCCGTTGGACAGCAGCTTACGCACGGTGTTTCTGAACAGTGATTACATCTTTCGGTTCTTATCTCTAATTGTATATCAGGAAATTTTCCGTGAGTTTCTGTAACGATCCAATCTCTATTGTAACCAATAGGAACATTATTTTCTGTTTTGCAAGCTATAACGCAATCCTGGCATCCAACACATTTACGAGTATCTATTACCATTCCGTATCTTGACATCTTACACCTCCAACTCAAAAGATACAAAGTTTACATTCATAGCGGTTCCTCCCATCAATGGATCAGTATTATATTTGGTAACAAGCTCTGCATCGCTTGCACCTTTTTTATAAGTGCTATGCAGTTGTCTTGATTTCTGACCAAAGCCGTGAACCATAAAAACACAATCCTGTCTTATTCTTTCTGTTGCTTTTACTTTTATTGGATCGCTCACTACACCATCCTGATTTTTTAATTTGATTCTATCACCGCTCTTTAATCCATATCTTTCTGCAAGATCAGCATTAACCCACAATTCGTTTTCACTCATCATATCAGCAAGAATTGGATTTGATTGGGTTTTGCTAAATGTGTGCACCGGTGCGCGACCATACAGTAATCTAAAAAATCCAGCCGGTGGTTCTGGATGTTTTGTATAACGTGGTACTGGATCAAATCCTGCTTGTGCAAGTTGTGAAGAATAAAATTCAATCTTGCCTGAGGGAGTTGCAAATTCTGGTTCAACTCCGTCTTCAAAATAGATTGGCTTTTTTGGTCCTTTAATTATTCCTTCTCTTTTTAATTCTTCAAGAGAATGACCAGCCAATTTTAATCTTGTATCTAAATATTCTTCAATATCTTTCCACGGAAAGTATGCTCCCAATCCAAGTTTTTCACCGAGTTTCTTTGCCATCCACCAATTTGGTTTTTGATCATTCGGTTCATCAATTACTGGTTGTCTTATCCCAACAAATCCTTCTCTGAATGGTGAGGCATTTAAATCATCATATCTTTCCAAATAAACAGATTCGGGAAGAACAACATCAGCCCATCCGGCAATCTCACTTGGGATAACATCAACTACAACCATCAAGTCTAAATTTTGTATAGCTTTAATAGTTTCATCTCTATTCGGTAATGCCTGCATCAGATTCGTTCCGTAAATGAACCAACCTTTTATTGGATATGGCTGCCCGGTAATTGTCGCTTCTCTTATTCCTGTCGATATTTGTTCACCAGTTGCAAAAGGATATTTTTTGTTTGGATTATCAAGCGGCTCTTTCTGCAATTCAGGATAAGGTGGATAAGGATATTTTGGAATTGAATAAGAGTACGGAACATATAATCCACCTTTCCTTCCCCAGCTTCCCATCAAAGCATTCAGGAGTGCAATAGCGCGGCTTCGTTGTGTATCATCACCGTACCAGGTTGCGTGTCTTCCGGGATGAATTAATGTTGCAGGTTTGTAGCGTGACATCTCTCGTGCCGTTTCTCTAATCACATCCGGATCAATTCCTGTTTCGATATAAGCCCACTCAGGAGTGTATTGAGAAACTTCTGCGGCAAATTGTTCAAATCCAATTCCATATTTTGAAATGTAATCAGTATCATAAAGTTTTTCATTTACAATAACTGACATCCATGCAAGTAAAAGTGCTAAATCAGTTCCAGGTTTAATTGGTAAATAATATTTTGCTTTGCTTGCTGCAACTGAAAATCTTGGATCAACAACTATGATTGATGCATGTTTTTCTACTGCTCGAGAAAATTCCTGTACCTGTGTGTTGTGCATATTCTCACCAAGATGTGAACCGATGAGCACAATACATTTTGCATTTTCAATATCAGTTCTTTCCGGAGATCCGATAATATCACCGAACGTTAATTCAAATCCAACTTCTCTCGGTCCGCGGCATTGAGCAAAACTTGGAGCAGTTTCATTCGGTGATCCGTAAGCTCGTAAAAGATGTTTGATGAAACTTCCACCAATACCGTGTGAAAATAGTGCCATCGCTTCTGGTCCATAAGTGACTTTCATTTTCTTCATCTTATCAGCGATGTAATCGAAAGCTTCATTCCACGTTACCTCAACCCATTTCTCTTCTCCGCGTTCACTTTTTCTTATCAACGGAGATTTTAATCTTTCTTTATCAAAGTATGCTCCAATCCCACCTGTACCGCGTGGACAAAGTCTTCCATTGCTTAATGGATCTTTTGGATTACCTTCAAGTTTCCAAAGTTCGCCATCTTTAACGTAAGCGAGCAAGCCGCATTTCCAGAAACACAAATCGCAGTAACTTGGAATAACTTGTAATCCTTTTGGTTTAGAATAACTTTCTGCTGCATTAACAAATGTTTTTGCTGATCCTGCAAGAGCAGCAGCAGTTATAACTGTTGCCCCGGATATTTTTAAAAATTTTCTTCTTGATAATGAATTCATTATAAGCTCGATAATTTAGTTCTTATAAAATTTTTAATACTTCCGCAATCACCATAATCTTTGTATACAGTACAATTCCTGCATTCATTAGAAGTACACGCTGATTCATTTCCTTTTGCAGCCCAACAAGGTTCACTATGATTTAAAAAACCATTGCACTTGTTTCTATTTTCGATTGGACAATGGATCACTTCCCAGCAAGGCATCATTGAATAAATAGCTTTAATTCCATTTATGCTAATCTTGGATTCATTTATGGCTGCTCGAATACAATTAATTTTATCAATATCGGATTTAGAGTAAAGGCGATGATGCGTTGATTTTTTAAATGGCAGAATTAGACCTTCTTTTTCATACATTCTGAGTGTATGAACTGAAATGTTTAAAAGTTTTGCAGCAGTTCTTATTGGGTAAACTGGTTCGTAGTTCTTAACTTCGTAGAGCATTTAGGACACACTAAATAAAAGTTGATATTTATAAATACCAACTTTATTGCCAGATCAATTATGTTGTTTCATTTCATTTTCAATGATAGGCTGATAATATTTTTTCATTTGTTAGAGAAGAAAAGTTTTTATTTCTAATAATATAGAAATACTGAAATGGATTCAATTATGAACCGTGCTGATACTTTAACTGATTTAATACTTTTGTGGTAACAATCAATTTGCAGGTAGTACACATTTTTTGTTAATTTTTTTAATCACTTTTTCAAAATCAATCAAACTCTCTTCCATCACTTCAGAATTATCATTGTGACAGGTTAAGCAAGCGCCAACAAGTAAAATTCTTTTTTGTTCTTCAACAGTAAATGGTCTTGTATTAGTTCGTGTTGTGGAAGTTTCATCTCTTGTTTTTAAAAATCCTATCCATGCATCTTTTGGTAGATTATCTTCTTTGTGATTTGAGAATTGTTGTTCAAAACTCCACTTCCCAGAATATTTTGAATTGTCATTCCGAACTTGTTTCGGAATCTCTGGTTTGTATTTTGATTCTGAAGAAGCTGAAACGAGTTCAGCTTGACGATTATTCTTAACATCAGTTATGATATAACTCAACTCCCCTTTCCCGTATCCAATAGCCAAAGAATTGTTATGACATGATTTACAACTTCTACCCGATTTATTAATTGTATGAGAAAAAGTCGGAGCAAATAATCTCTTAAATATTTTTTTATTCTGATTTTTAAACTTATCAATCGTTAAAACCATACCAGGAAGAAATGTATCAATAACTTCTTTTCCGGATTTTTCTTTTCTGACACCAAACACCGGATAATCAACATAAAAATTACTCGGAGTTTCATTCCAGCTTCCAACAATATCTTTATTAGAAAGTAAATCATAGCCTTCTAGTTTCGGATCATATTCAGTGTGACAGCCAGCGCAATGAGTGACCCATTCTGTATGACATCCATTACAGCTTAATCTCTGATGAGCCTTTCCTTCAACACAAATTTTTGCTGGTGGTTTTAGCGACAATTTTTTATTTGATGATTTTGTGATAAGATATTTTTCTTTTGAAGAAGTTACATAAGTATTAACCAAAGGGATTTTTGATTTTTCTGATACTAAATATTCTTCATTCTCTTTCCTCAAATTTCTTAAATCTACAATTTTCCTAGACTCAAAATCCAGTCTATCGTAACTGATTGAACGAACATCTTTGGAATGGCAATCAATGCACTGAACCTTTGTCGCTTCTTCCATATGCTGATACCCATTTCCATCTCCCATTATTTCCATTGAAACATGGCAGTCTATACATGCCATTCCAGATTGATGATGAACATCATCTTTAGTTTTCTGAAAAACTCGACCATCTTTTAGAAGCCTGTATTCCCTATCCCCCTTTACTTCTTCCCAACTAATCAAAGTTTCAAACCACCCTTCATAATTTGTAGAAATTCTTCCGGATCGGCTATGGCAGCCAAAACAATGATTATTAGAAATCTTTAAACTTAACTGAGGATGAATTTTCGGTAACTCTGGCTCGGCATTTATATCTTTTTTTGAATTTTTAATTTTTAATTTTGAATTGAGATAATTATTCAATTGTTCAATTGCTTCATTGCTGTAATTCAAATGACAAGCATTGCATCCACCGCCACGAGATAATTCGTTGATTGCTCCTAGTTCTGTTTTTTCATTTCCAAGATGGCAGGATGCACAAAGATTCCTGTTATGATTATCTGCATTTGATTGAGTCAATTCGTCTACATTAAAATGCCCTTCAGGTTTTTTGATTTCTTCAAACGCAAAACGATTCACAGAGATTACTCCGCTCATTGTATTCATTAACGAAGCATTAACTCTTTCTGGAATTCCAGGATGACAATTTGTAACTCCGCAAGTTTTATTTGCATCAGATAAGTTGCCGGGAATCAAAATCATATTTTTATGAGCAAGCGATTTGATAGAAGTATTTGGATTTCCAAGATGACAAGCATTACAACCAACAATTTCCGGTGAATGTGATTCTTCAAATCCTGTCATTTCATCGTGGCAATCAACACAGCCATTAAATGTCCTGTTAATAAAATATTTATTACTTAAATGATTTGCGGTAAAATAAACAGCAAGAAATAACAAAATAATCAAAAAAGAATTTCTATAAATCGGTTTCACTGATTCCCGTAAATATTTTTTATTAATTCATATTCGGCTGGTGAATTCATATTCAAGAACATATTTTCGTTATAAAATGGAAGATGCTCAACATCGATAAACTCTGTTGGAACCATTCCAATCAATTCGTGTACACTTCCTTTAATACTTTTATCCATTTCAGATAAATTAAAAATATTTTCAATTTCACTGATTATTGATTTTGAATATATCCCGCAAAGTTGCTGAGTTCTTCCATTGGCTTTTGGAAGTAATATCGCCTTATCAGAATTTATGTTGATCAGATAATTAATCAGCTCAGCAGTAATTAAAGGCATATCACAGCCAATTATAAAATTCTTTTCGGTCTTTGAATATTTAAGAGCCGCATGTATTCCGCCAAGCGGTCCTTTACTTAAATATGCATCTTGAATTATCGGAAGCTTAAGAAAAGAATAATCATCGATTGCATTCGCACTTAATATTAATTCACTAAAAACACTTTTCATTTTGTTAATAACAAATTCAATAACAGACTTATCACCAAGCTCTAGTAATGCTTTATTGGTCTGCATTCTTGAACTTTTACCACCGCACAAAATTATTCCTGTAATATCTTTTCTCATATGTTTACATTATCTAAAATATTAAACTGTCACACTGAGCCTGTCGAAGCGTGACTACAAAATAAAATGTCAGCCTTCGACATCCTTTAGCTAACGGATCAGACTGACAAACTTAGATTTAAAATTATCTAATTGAAAATATTTTTATTTTTATTCTAAAGGTCTTCCAGCAGCAGAAAGATTTGTAACACTATTCACCACTGCACCAACCAACTTTTCTGCTGTTGCTTCTTTTTTAGTTAGCTTTTCTTGGAGGGAATTACACAAAATCATTAGTTCATTTACTTTCTCGGAAACCATTCCACGACCAACCACAGTCAACTAAAACACAAAATACTATGTTTGTTCAACCTTCCATTTATTGCCGGCGATTGATGGTCTCCCTGTTTCATCGCATCGTGTAATTTTTATTAAATAATCAGGTACGTTTAACTGAAACCAAATATCATCCATTGAACGCTGAAGATAAATTGGTAATGCATCGACTCTAAGATTTACTGGTTTGCGTGGTGAAGTGATTAGCAAATATGGTTTAACATTTTTCCATATACAGCTATTGAATCCAAATATTGATTTTAGTTTATCAGCTTTAGAACCTAGCTGTTTATTAGTCCATCCTGATTCCGCTTTTGCTTCAATCAATATTAAGTGATAAATCTCTTCTTTCTTAAAAGCGATTAAAAAATCGATGTCTTCCTGATTTGAATTTAATCCGAGAGGATTATCAGCAACAAATTCAGTTGTTCCCTTTTCAGCACAGTAAAGACTTGCATAGATCCAATCAAGATGATAATCCATTGCAGCAAATGCATCTGATGGAATATCAATATTTATTTTTTTGCTAATCTCAGTTCTAAAATCGTCAGAAAGTATGAAATCCTTATTCCCAAGTGCTTGGCCAACAAGAAAAAATCTTTCTTTACGGTTAAAATATCTTAGAAGAGAAATTAGGTCTGTATTCATTTGATTCACCTTATGCTCCTTATCAACTACTACTTGAAATAAATTCTTTTACATCATTTTCAGTATTAATCACAACCCGCGATCACAATTATTTAATGTACTTGTCAGTAAATTTATTCACGATGATCAAAAGCTTGTCATTTAATCTTTTATAGATTTCTTCAACAATGTTTTCTGGCACTCCGCCAAAAAAAGCTTCTGCTATTGATCCATTGATACAAGCTAATGTATCACTATCACCACCAATATAAATAGCTTTCCTTATTGAATCTTCAAAGCTATCTGAGATTAAAAATGTAAAGATTGCTTGCGGAACAGTTTCCTGGCAGCTTTCATTGAATTGATAATTTTTTCTTAAGTCCTCAATATCTAAATCAAGATTGTAATTAAAGTTCTTTGTGAGATAATCTCTTATGAATTCTTTCGATTCGCCAGTGCGAGATAAGAATATTGCAGTTGCAGTTGCCTGAGTACCTTTAATACCTTCAAGATGATTATGTGTTACTTCTGCGCTCTCTTTAGCTTTTTGTAAAACGGTCTCAAGATCATCATACGCCCAGCCAACTAGACTTGCTCTCATTGCTGAACCATTTCCCCAGCTATCGTATGGTTGAGGATTTTTATTATTTGCCCAAACGTGAAATCTAAGTCCATAACTGCAGTCTCGATATAGGTGATAATACTCTAGAAGTTTGGTTTTATAATCAATTCCAGATAAGATACTATCTGCTAATGCAACTGTCAAAACTGTATCATCAGTAAATTTAGATTCATTATTAAAAAGCGGAAAGTTGTATTCCGGTTTGTGAGAATCAAATTCATAAACAGAACCAATTATATCTCCAGCTATAGCTCCTAACATAGATTTTAAACATTCCTTACTTTTTGATGATCTTCCGAGTAACCATCTAATTGAAATTGTTTTTCATTTTTTCTTAAATTCTTATACAATCAATTACTCAAAGAAAATTCATAGAGCGACTTTAATGAATTTAATAACTTAATTGAAGTTTGTATAAACACTTTTGAATTTAATCTTGGATCATCTCTTTGGATAGTAATACGACACCAGGTTAGAATTAGTTTATATTCCCCCGCTTTTTTAATAATATAATCAACATCATTCTTGGTTATTTCTTTCCCGCACTTTAAAGTCGCAACTGTTTGATTATCATATTTTCTTGGACGAATAAAGACTCTGTTCTGCAACTCAATCTCAAAATTCACCAGTCTCTTTAATGCTTTCAAAAACAAATTAGGGTCATTATTAATATTCTTATAGAATTTTTGAGCAGGTGTTTTTCCTTCCACTATAAAACCAATTGAGAAAGAGTTCCTATTGAGAACAAAATTAAAATGCGGCACATTAACTTTGCTCTTAGAATCATCTGATAATGTTCCCCAGACACTGTGATCATTTTTATCTAAGTTTCCCACTTCAATTTTCAAACCTTTATATGAAGGGATCGGTTTTATTGCTTCCTGAATCTCTTCCAAATATTTCTTTAACTTGTTTTTAACAATTGATCGTATCTCTTTCTTAGGATCTTCTTCAACATTAAGGAATGAATCAAAATCTTCTTTTTGAAAACCATTAAACGGTGCCATATTAATGCTCTCTATGTATTTTAGAAATTGTATGAGAATAAAATGGTTACTCTCTTTTTTTCTTTCCATTAAATAATGATTGAACTGTAAATAAATATCTTCCCAGGTGATAAATCTTAATTGCGGATTATTGATTTCCTTCATTATATCATAATCAGATTCTCTTGGTGTGATAATGACAAGAAATGATTTTCCAATTGAGTTAAGATGATTAATGATCTGAGATTTATCTAAAAATGCCTGCACTTTGCTTTCAATATAAATATCTGATTTACCTATTTTGATTTGTGCATCTGGTCTGCTGAAAACTTCTGAAACCTGGAGATCGAATTGTGTCAAAGCATCTTTATCAACATAAATATTTAATCTACTAAGAAATAAATGAAGCAATGATTTATCACTGTATTCTAATGTGTTAATAAGTGCCTTAGTGGTGTTATCTTCAATTTGCTTATCTGCTTTCTTTTCAAGATGGTTTTGTCCTCTGTAGTAATAAAATATGTTTCGATATGGATTGGATTTTTTCAAAAATTATTTCAAACTCTATATAGTTTCTTCAGTACATTATATTACTTTAATTGTTCCACTTTATCAACCTGACCTTGGTGTGATTTGACTTAGATTGAATGGCGTGATCTAAGGAGGCAATAAAACTTGGTATTTCTTTTTTTGTTGTAAGATTTAAAGGTGTGAAGTGTTTTTTCAATTGTAACTGATTTGCTTTCTAATTCATTTACTTTGTTGCTGTATATTTGAAATAGTTTAATGTCTGACATATAGGTTATGCTTTCATAGAAAAATTAAATTTCTGTCAAGAAGTGGTTCTTGACAGCTGAGGAAAAAATAATTTATCTAAAAGTATTCGCCATTTTTGATCTTTCTTGATGGAATATTTTTTGTAATGTATCTATTATATTATTGTTCTTTTCTCTGAGTAAAGAGATGGATTCATCATCAAATTTCCTTGAATGTATGATGTCTGTCATTATTACAACATTATCTAAAAGAATAGATTGATCTGTTTTTTTAATATCTAATAACAATTCAAATTTTACTACAGAAGTTCTAATAGAATCATTCATCCGCTCGATTTCCTGGTCAGGGTTATCAACTTTAATTAAGCCGTTTTTAATTCTAGGGTACTTATCTGTCCATTCTGAAGTGCTGAACAGAAATGAATGAGCAACATCTTCCAGTTTATTTACCCAATGTTCTTTTATAATTGAACGGAATTGAAACTCGAGGTTTTTCCTTGTAATACGATAGGTTAGAATTGGACCAATTATTACAGCTAATAAAGCTATGATAAGCGATAGTATTTGAATTATCATTTCATTTCCCTTATAATATTCATCAGCTCACCGCTAATGGTTGTGACCTTTTTAATTATTACAATTATATATTCCCAAACTTCTACTTTTGTAGTCAAGAAGCGGTTCTTGACAGCCAAGAGAATGGAGAATAGTTTGGTTGTTTTAATTTTCTATTTAACTCATTGGATTCAAAACCCAAAATAATTTTTCAATGCACCCGATAATATATTCGTTGCCAAGGTAATTGGCAGCTTCCAAGATCCCTCTATTGATTGCTCTAACATCTTTGAGTACCACTTTTTTAGTTTTGGTCCATAATTGTTTTTTAATGATTTCTCTTCCTGTAAAATCTTTTCTAATTCAGTTAAATCAATTTCTTCAATCGCGTGTTTTTTTAATTCCCTAACGAGACTATTAATGTCACCTAATTTTACACCGTATGTTACATTTTGAACATTGCTATTACCCGATAAAATAACATTGTTGTTCCCAATAATAGTCCCAGAAAATATATTATCTATTTTTTCTTCATTCATTTGATATTCACTATCATCTTTGAAATCCTTTTGTAATTGTAGCAAAAAATCTAGTAATCTTGACCTAACATTATTAACAAGCTCTACAATCAAATTTTTAGAGGCTGAAACTTTACCCGAAATCAATACAGATCCATTTCCAACATGCTCCGTAATAAAGCCACATAATTCAGATGGAATCATTATCCCTAAATCACCTTCGTCATTTTTTATATGATATTCAAGATTAGAAATGCTATTTGTTAATTTCATTTTTGTGAAAAATTCCTGGAATTCCTTATCGAGAGTCATCCAGGGAATGGCAACATTTTTTTGGACAACAAACCTATTAGCAAATGTGCCAGTTGCATTTGCTGGAAGAACTCGGTAAGCTGGTAAATCTTTAATATTAGAATAACCATTTAATTCACTATTAACCCAATTAAAAACGTTATTATTATTCATTTTAGATGCAAGTACTTTAGTTTTGAGTAAAGCTGAATTTAGACTTTTAGAATCATCAATTAACTCATTTATAATTCCATCAATTAACGACATAAACAACCTCTTTTAATTTTCTTTTTTTATTCTCGATAAATAAAAATGAAATTTCATCTACACTCTGTTATTTCATCTATCTTAAATATATTTAATTCATATATAGCCCCACCTATTTCAATCTTAATTTTATTTTCTGAGTTATTAATCATTAATAATTTGACTTTCTTGGGTTTTTTATACCAAGCTACAGCTAGCCCTTCTATTTTTTCTTTTGTATGTGTGACTATATTTATTTCCTGCCCAATAAAATTATGCAAATCACTTCGCTTAATTACTCTAAGATTTTCAATATTTTGTTTCACTTTCCTCCTTTTGAATTTTTATTTCAACCCTAATTTGTTTTGATTCTTTCCATTTATAGTTTTTATAATCAGTCACTAAATAATATCCAGAAATTTTACCTATCAAGTTTTCTGTATCAAGTTTTTCGATTGCTTGAAAAAAATCTTTTATTTTGTTCTTCTTCTCTTCTTCTGTAGTTATATCATTATATGCCTCAAGCGCTTCAATTATTATCGACCATAATTCTACATTTACAGGTAAAAGATATTCATTTCCATCTGGTTTTATCTTTTCAGGTAATGGACCTGTGGAAGTGTTATTAAAATTATATTCATAAGAGTTGCCCATATTTATTCCTCTATATACTTTCCAATTTTGTAGCCAAAGAATAGTTATCCTTAGCATATTGCCAAGAGAACCAAATCAACTCAATTATTTTTTCTTTATAGAAATTGGGATGTTTCTTTTTAAAACTAATATTAAAAGGATTATGTGCTATATTGTTTCTCAATAGGAGTAATATGTATAGGGATTTAATAATTTCGTCATAAGAATTATTTTTATGAAACCTATGACTATTAATTTCAAAGGTTAGAGATACCAAATCCCTTTTTTGATACATGATTTTACGATTATCTGCATTAATAAACTCACTGTACCATTTAGCACCCTTATAATAAGATTTTAAAACGTCCAACAGTCCATCTCCTTTAATTTTATTTTTAGATTTTTCTAATAATATTCTTAAAAATCCCTCATACGCCATCGTTAAAGAAATAAGATTTTGAATTATTCCATAATAGCTTTGAGAACCAAAATAAAAGCGATTTATTTCTAAAAATATTGAACCCATTAAATTATTATCGCAGAACTCTAAAAACTCATCAACATCTTCCTTGGATACTTTAAAGTTCTGATGTTTCATTGTACTACCGATAATATCCTCAAGGTTTCTAAATCCATTGTCCTTAGCTTTAGCTAGTTCTCCTCGTAAAATATATTCTAATGATCTATTAGAATAATGTTCATTAACTCTTCCGATTTCTTCAATCAAGTTTAAGGTCGGCAAGTCAAATCCATCTTCAAGTAATTTGCATAAGTGTTCAATATCTTTTTTAACCATAATTGTTAAACTATTCATATTATCATTTTCATATATGAAGTAGCGATTACACAAAAATCTAACCAGCCTGATAATTATATTTTTGTTTAGATTGTATTTTTTGATTGTTTCTTTGGCGATTCTTCTTTCTCTGTGTAACTCAAACTTATGCATAGTCTCCTCATCCATTTTATAATATTCGATCCACTTAGAAATTGGAATCCTATTACACTTATGAATGGCACTAATATAAAAACTAAGCACATCGAACTGAAAATAATTTTCATCAAAATATTCGTGATACCTATATTTATTACCTATAGTATATCGAAACATTTTTTTAGGATTAGGGCCATTTTCCCTTATTTCTTGGACCACACTATCGTCAAAAACATTCATTAAATATTGCTGTGTACAAGACATAGTAATTTCATAAAGATGATAAACTTGCCAATGCTGATAATAATTTTTCTGTTTGCTTATTTCAATTTTATACTTCTTAGAGGGTGCTTTAAAATTCCATTCGGTAAATTCTGAGTCTATGGGAACTTGTAACAATTTGTTTTTAATTCTTTTTTTATCAAGCACATTAAAAATATTTGAGGAATGATCTGAATCTTCTATCTGATCAGTTAACGTTCTGATTTTTTGCCATTTAGGAGGCAAATCTTCTTTTGATAAATGGTATTTTCTATAAATAAAAGTAGCATATCTTTTAGGAAAGACAACTCTATATAAGGGGAATAATAATTTTTGCTTCTCCAGATACTCTAACCATTCTGCCTCCACTCTCCAGTTTAATGCTTGGACTTCTAAATAATTACAAAGTTCTAGAAACTTTTCTTTTTCTAAAAATCTTTCGCCATACTCAGAGATTGACATTTACTACCCCACCACCATCTTTACCAGCTTATCCATCTTCTTCATCTTTATGCATAACCTATTTCTTTACGCATTAAAAAAATAATTTCTTCAAAAAGAGATTCAATTTCTTTCCAATCTTTATCATCTTTTATAACATTAAATTTCTTTTCGATTTCATTAAAGTCAGTCTGTTTGATATCTGAAAGCAAGTTTTGATAATTTAAAACTAATTTCGTAGAAATAGTTATGTATTTATCAATTTTCTGAAGAAGCGTATCACTACAAATAAGTTTTAATTTATTTTGTTCTTGTGTTAAAATGTGTAGTGGCTGAAAAACTTTTCTAGTTTGCTCGTTTAATTTATTATTGAAAGAAATCAGAGCATTATCTATCTCTTCTTGAGATTTACTTTTGATAATGGTTTTAAAAACATCAACTGAAGAATATATCAATTCCGTAGAATTCAAACGTAAATTAGTATTCACTTCATCAAATTTATGTAGTACCTCTGAGTATACTTGATACTTCTTCTCAGATATGAGTGCATTCCTTTCATACTTCCGTTTTAACTTCCATTGTATAAATGCTATAATATATCCACTTAGTGTTGTAATAATTAGAATGATATGTGATATTTCTATTCGATTCAAGAATTCCATATTTGTATATATTTTTAGTTATTGTTATCCATTCACCCCACCACCTTTTTAACCAACTTATCTATTTCTTTCATTTCTTCTGAAAGATGTTTTTTTATTGCTAGGCGTAATCTGCCGAGATGGATTGCACTTAGTTCTTGTTGTGGTGGATTTGCTTCTAAATATTGTTTTGCTTTTGTGTGGGCTTCTTCACTTAACTTTGCAATCTGAATATGTGTTTCATTATTCTTATCAAATCTGGGATAATAAATATCTAAGATTTTCTTATGAACGTGTCTTGCACCAAATAATCCTTTTGATTGAAAGTCCTTCATTTTTTCATTTGGTATGCTCGAATTAAATATAGATGTTAAGTAATATGCTTCATCTAAATCATTAGTATAAAAGACATATCCAACACTCTCAATAAAAATTTCTAAATCTAATTCATCACGTTTAATTACCGTTGCATTCGCATCTTTAGCAGATGAATTATATAAAACCAAATATCGTACATCAAGTTTTTGTTCTGTTAGTTTATTTTGCCAGTTTAGATAATTTTCGCTAGATATTGTTTGATTTTTATCTGTCCTAAGTAGCTGCCAGGTGTTCTCAACATTTCCAAACCATTTAGAAGCATTCAAATAACCTTCCTGCATCAAATCATTTGCTGATAGCAGCTTTATCTCTTTTTTACTTTCATTATTAGTTTCAAATAAAACAGGTAAAGCAACTAAATCAGGTTTGTAAAGAGCAAAAGGCAAGATACTTTTTGCAAGTACCGTTCTGAAAATAAATTTGCTCTCTATCTTTCCGGTAAACTTCAAACCCTTCCACGGCTTCTTTGCATCCGCTTCAATCCTATCAGATGTCTTTATGTTGATTATTCTATCTTCAAAATCTTTTGGCGTATCTTGAGTAAGTTCAACAAAGTAAAAGCATCTGGGAACAATTGTTGCCCCTTGTTTAAAATGTTTTTTGTAAGGATTCTCATTTATATTATTCTTTGTCTTCTTATCAGAAATCGCAGAAGATTTACCTTGCTTAACATAGTACCATTTTGCATCCTCTTCTTCTAATTTTTCAGAAGCGACTAAAAGATTACAATTATGTTCCGTTAGCTTCCCTGAAAATTTTAGCCCTGGTAATCCGTTTATTGGTGTGGTTTTCTTTCCATACTTTTCTACAAAAAACACACAGCTTGGCACTCTAAACAATGGGATTACATCTTGCATATCCCATATTTGTGTAAACTTAAAACCACTTGCTTTACCGCTTCTTGTATTATCGTGATGATCTGCACTAAAGAAACTACGCGGCAGAACAAAAGCAGTTGTTCCTTTTTCTTTAAGAAAATAATTACTGCAATTGGCAAGAAAGATAGCTGCTATCTCTAAGTGCGGAAAGTTAGCAACCTTCTCAGGTTTTACTCTATATATTTCTGCCAATCCATTTAGCGTGTTCTGATATTCTTCATTTTTAATAGAACTATAAGTAAACCAAGGTGGATTCCCAATCACATAATCAAATTTACCTGCAAGAAAATAAGGCTTATATAAATTCTGTACTATAAACTTCCAGATGCTGTCTCGCCCTTTTTCTTTAACACTTTTTAATCCATCATACACTTTGTAAAAGCTCGTAATTATCTGCGCGTTTAATGCGTGTCCTTTTAGTCTCTTTCGCAAAATGTTTTCAAATATTTCTTCACTTTCACTTTTCTTACTCATCGTTTGTTCAGCAAGTTCATCACAAATCTCAAGAGCATCATCAAACAACTTTACATCATCAAGTATCTGTGTTGTTAACTTATATGCTTTTTTATCAATATTAAGATTAAAATGGTTTCCAAAAAGATTCTGTACTCCTTCAGGTGCAAGCAAAGTATTTGCAAGAATAACATTTAAGTAAACAGGATTATTTGCATCAATTATTTCTTTACCAAGTGCAAGCAGTAATGTTGTCTTTGCTATCTGTACACTTAAAGGATGAATATCTATTCCGTAAATTTGTTCGTTTATTGTTTCTGCATTTGAGTTTGAATTTAACTCTTTGATTCTATGGATTGCGGCTCGCAAAAAAGAACCACTTCCACAAGCTGGATCGAGAATTTTATCAGTTGGCTTAAACTCAAACTCTTTTACTATTCTTTCACACAACCAATCAGGAGTGTAATATTCACCAAGTGAATGTCTTGTATCTAAATCAATCAACTCCTGGTAAACACCTTTAAGTACATCTTCATCAACTTTGTCAAAATCAAAAGATGAAATTTCCTGTGCAATCAAACGGAATACTTTTTTAAGACTTTTAAAGTTTCTTTCGCTGACAACCCAGTGATAGAAATCATTATCAACAAAATTCCTGATATTATATTTATGGAAGATACTTCCATCAAGAATTGCTTTTAATTCTTTATCATCAATGTAATCATCATTTGATACGACGCTGTATGCAAGCATCTTGGAGAAAACACTGAGATAAGTGTGAATCAGAAAAATACTTTCTCTACCATCAAATGAACCATAAGCAACGCTTAAGAATTTATTCCATTGTTCATAAGAAACCTGAACCTCACCGTACTTTTTTGCTTCTTTGAACCACCTGTTTAATACTTGATAAGATTCAATAAAAACATTGCTTTGATAACCGAATGCTTCTTCAATTCTTTTTAATGTTGCGCGCTGTTTTTCTTCCTTAAAAAGAAAACGATCTATCCAGTAATAGAAATCTTCAGCATTCTGTTCATTCAAAACAAACGAAGCACTTTTAACTTCTTCTAAAACTAACTCATCTTCTTTCAATTCATTTAATTTATCGAGACATTCAACAACAGGGGCAAAAACTCTCCACGTTATACAATCAGAAGCAATTAAAGTAAAATTATAACCTTCACCAGAATTGAACTTGCCTAATAAATAACCAGCTAACTGTTCCTTTGCGTGTTTAAGCGTTGCCTTCAAATCATTTTCAAACTCAATGATTATTTTATTGTAAAGTGTATCAGCACTACCTCTATGTACTTTGTCTTTACGTGGGATGTTTAAAACGGTTTGTTCTGAACCAAACGAAATTTTATCAATCAAATTTAAAATATTTTTATCATCATTATAAAGCCTATTTAATAAGTCCTTAAATGCTTCTTTCTTAGGCCTCTCTTTATTAGCTTGTTTTACTTTATGAAAGTATTCTTTTATGAGTGTTGATTTGGTATCCATCATTGGAAGTTTTTCTATTTCTTAAACCTTAATTGATAATTACATCTACCCACCAACTCAGCACCCCCGATAGAAATGTATTTATGAAGGGAGTGCAACTCATTTATACGATTTCAGTATACATATTTAGAAAGGCACTATAAATTAAGAAATGGAATTGATTAAGGCTAATGATTTGAGAACATTTCAATTACAATAATATAGCCTGCCCCAACAATTAATCTTATATCCATAGCTTTATTTTATCCCCTTCAAAATTCATAAATCGATATTCATTGTTCGTTATTAAACAGATATTATTTCACCCTGCTGGTGTTTATCCAATCGACAGTTTTTTAATTACAATATATACCTTATATCTTTATTGTATATTCTGTCATTCACCATCAACCATCCTCCATCTTTCATTACACTTTCATCTTGTTCCCGCTCTGAATCCGTTATTATTCCGTTTTGAACACGTTATACCCTGGTATATATTTCGGTATCAACTAATATAAAACCCGTAACAAAGTCGGTTAAGTATTATGGCAAGATTTATCCCTGGTGTTCTGGGAACGCCTAACGGCAAGGTCGAAAATAAGGTTTACAGGCAGATGAACGGTAAAACATTTGTGTCTGATCGTCCTGATTTTTACAATATAAGCCAAACCAAATCAGCCAAAAACTCCAGGCAGGCATTTGGGCTTGTAGTACAATTCGCAAAGCTTATCACTTCTTCACCCGAATTATCCTATTGCTGGAAGAAGGCTAAGTTAAAAGGAACATCTGCTTATCACAGGATTATTAAACATAATCTTCCTTTAACAAAAGATGGATTGCTTTCTGTAAACAATCAGATAATCCCGAATGGATTTGATTATACATTAAACTGCATCCTTACGGAAGAATTAACTCTATTGTTTAATCTTGATCTTACAAATTCAATGATTTCAAAAAAGCCTGTAGAAATAAATGTTTATAATATAATTTCATTAAATAGTGCATCGTCAAAAAAGATACGCAGCGAGTTTCTTGTTAACACTACCTCTTTTACAGCACTTGATAAATTTAGTGATATTCAGTTTTCAATCAACTTTTCAAATTCAGAAAAGAAGCTTCTTAACAAATACGGCAATATAATTTTATACACTGCCTTAGTAATAACAGATATAAACAAGATTCTTAGTCATTCGTCATCTATCGCAAAGTCATTTTCATTAAAATGATAAATTTTCTTAAAGATATCATACTTTTTTTGAACATTCAAACACTCTAACGGAGCGTATGCCAATACAAGGTCTTTACTTTTGATGTGAATATTTGTTTTTAAACTGATGACAGCTTCTGTGCTTCGGTGTCTGCTAAGTAAATTAATTCTGATTAAGGAGGAGTTATGAAAATGTTTTGCTATTCATTAATTGGTAATACTCATTTAAAGATTCCGGATTTGCCAAAGCTTCTTTATTATCAACTTTTTCGCCATTAAGGATTCTTGTAACAGCAAGCTCAACTTTTTTTCCGCTTATGGTGTGGGGAATAGCATCAACCTGGTAAACAATCGAAGGAACGTGTCTTGGAGTCGTTGCAAGTCTGATGTTAGTTT
>JAVHOU010000049.1:0-4968 GCA_036170275.1 Ignavibacteriaceae bacterium | reverse complement strand
TTTTATCGCCTGAATTCATAATGAATTATTTAATGAACACAGACGAAATGCAGAAGAAAAATCCATATCTTCAAAAACTTATTCAGAACTGGAAAAAAGTTCCCATGATGAAGGATCAGAAACTAAATGAAAAAGATGCCAGGGCATTATTAGAATATCTCAGAACTGTCGAAAATCCTGATTGATTATTTTGTAATTAAATATCCATTTACTATTGACTGGGACTTTCAGTATCAGGCTTTGGATATTAATATTTAAAATTAAAGAGATTTTATATTCATGAAAAATAAAATAATCATTCTAATAATATTTATAATTTTCTTAATAGTGGGATTTTATATTTTTAATAAATTTTCAAAACAAAATATTGAAGCTGTTCCGGTATCATTTAGTCATTATGTTCATACAAAGGAAAATAAAATTAAATGCCTGAATTGCCATCGAGGCGCTATTAAAGAAGCTCGTGCCGGGATTCCAAAGATTGAAGACTGCAGTATGTGCCATTCAAAAATTATTAATCCTTCTTCGGAGAGAGAAAAACAAGTATATAATTATGTAAAAAATAATAAACCGATACCATGGCAAACTTATTTTAATGTACCTGATTATGTTTACTTTTCTCATTTAAGACATGTAAAAATTGGTAAACTGGAATGTGTGTCCTGTCATGGCGATATGACCGAGCAGACTTCACCTGAACTAAAAAATGTTAAGCCTTTTAAAATGCAAATTTGTTTAGACTGTCATAAAGAAAAAAATATTACTACTGATTGTGGTAACTGCCATCATTAATAGAAAGAGACTTCTGAAAAATAGATTACGTATTGACTGTCATTCTCGCGAAAGCGGGAATCTATTTCATATTCACTGGATTCCCGTTTCCACGGGAATGACCTTTTGAATTTTTCAGAAGTCTCAGAAATTAAATATTAGAAAAACAGGATATGATTAAAAGGAGAATTTTCTGAATGGAGATTAATAGAAGAGATTTTTTAAAACTTTTAGGAACATCAGCCGCGGGTTTAGCTGTAGGTAGCGGTGCTGGAGCAGTTATGAAAATCCCACAATCTTTATCTCCAGTGCTTTACTCAGGTGCTAGAATAGAATCGTGGAAATTAACAACCTGTATGCAATGCCCCGGTGGTTGTAGTCTGAAAGTCAGATTTATAGACAAATTTCCTATCCAGGCTTTTGGCAATCCGTTGTCTCCCATAAATGAAGGTGGAATATGTTCGAAAGGTCTAACTTCTATTTCTGATCTATATCATCCCTCCCGGTTAACCAGTCCGCTTAAAAAAGTTAATGATAAATTTGTTCCAATCACTTACAATGAAGCTTACAATATCCTTTTAAATAATTTAAAAAATGTCATTGGCAAAAATGGGCAGGATGATATTTTTATTATTGCTCAAACCGAATCAAGAATAAGGACTAATCTGTTTAATAAATTTTCAAAAGAAACAGGCATTAAAAACTTAATTATCGATAATTACCAGAGCAACAGTAAATCTCCTTATAATGATGTGGCAAATGAAGCGCCCGATTTTATTGACTTTGATTCGTGTGATTATCTTTTAAATTTTGGTTCACAGCTTTCAGAAATTTCCGAAAACCCTCTTTATTATAGCAGAAAACTAATTGAGTTTAGAGAAAAAGGAAATAAAATTACATTTGTTGGGTCAAAATTAAATACCGGTATCTCTAAGTTAGATGAATGGATACCTGTTCAACCATCCGCTTTCGGAAGCCTGGCTTTAGGAATTGCTTACGTTTTATTAAAAGATGATCTGTATGATAAAAATGCAGAGACATCAATTTCCGGATTTAATTCTATTAAGAAATATATATTAGATAATTATTACCCGGATAAAGTTGAAAAATTAACAGGAGTACCTGCAGATACGGTTTTACAACTCGGCAGGAAGTTTGAAAAGGCATCTGCACCTGCCGCATATTTTGATGAATCAATTCTGTATGTTTCAAATGGCACACAAAATGCTTTTGCAATTATTGCACTTAATGCTCTTAAGGGATTTAAAGGGTATGGAAAGATAAAAGATGCATTTTATACTTCTATTTTTAATAATGAGGAATCAGCATCTGAAAATGTAACTTTTAATACATTTAAAAATCGACTTGCAGGCAAAAACAGTATAAAAACGTTAATGATTTCTGGGAGTAATTTTGTTTTTAATAATACTGATCAGGAGACTTTAAAAAAACAGATCAGCACCATTCCTTTTATTGTAAGTTTTTCTCCTTTCATAGATGAATCATCATCATTTGCTCATCTTATTATTCCCGATCATAATGAATTTGAAAAACTGGATTTAAAATTTGATGAATCAATTGGGAAAAGTGTTGTTAGTATTCAGCAGCCCGTTGTCGATCCGTTTTTTAAGACAACAGATACCGGAGATATTTTTATCTCATTAATTAAAGACCTTAAGACAGACACTAAATTTGTATTCGAGAGTGTCGATGATTACGTCAAATCGATTACTAAGCAATTATATAAAAATGGTGATGGCACTCTGATGAGTCAGAGTAAATTTACTGAAATTGAAAAAGGACTTAGAAAAATTGGGTGGCAAACGGATCAATACGGCAGCTTCGATGATTTTTGGGACAGCCTTCTTGAATACGGTGGTTGGTGGAATCCGTTTGGTGAAAAAAAATCTTATTCCCCCAAAATTAATTTTGCTGGTAAACTTTCCAATAGCGGTGCAGAAAATAATAACTCAGTTAGAACCACATCAAAAAATAAATATCATCTGAATATTTTTAGAAAAAACCTCGATTATAAAGGGAGTATGAGTTTATACCCGGTACTTGTAGAACAGTTTGGTCACAACTGGTCAGTCTTTTATGATTTATGGGTTGAGGTTAATCCAGAAACTGCTCGCAGTAAATCGCTTGACGACAAAAGTAAAGTATTTATAAAAACCAGTAAAGGAAAGTTTCCGGCAGTTCTTGTTTATAATCCGGCAGTTATACCCGGCAGTTTAGATGTTCCTTTTGGTTTAGGTCATACTGTGTTAGGCGATACTTCAGGAATAAACCCTTTACTTTTTTCTGAAAATATATTTGATAAAGTTTCCGGTAAACCATCATTCACAGAAACAATTGCTGAGATTGAACCGGCTTCATCAAACAATTCGTTCTTTTCTGCAAATACATTAAATCGTAAAAAAGAATTACCGGGCGGCACACAAAGGAGTATTTATGCCTAGATATGGAATGGTGATTGATCTTAATAAATGCAATCAATGCGAAGCTTGCATTACCGCCTGCAAGCTGGAAAATAACGTACAGATTGTTTCAAAAGAAAATGCGTCTATGGACAGAGTAATGCAGTGGATTAAGCTTTCTACTTTAAGTTATGAAGGCAATAATAATGAAATCAGACCGGTAACATTACCTACATTATGCGTACAATGTGACGATCCGCCATGCATAAAAGTTTGTCCTGTTAGAGCAACCTATAAAATGGATAATGGAATAGTAGCACAAATTTATCCCCAGTGTATTGGATGCAGATATTGCATGGCAAATTGTCCGTACACTGTTAAAGTATTTAATTGGTATAAAGACGAGCAACCGATTGAAAATGAAAAGTGTTACAATACAGATGTATCGGTTCGACCTAAAGGTATAGTTGAAAAGTGTACATTTTGCATTCAAAGATTACAAATAGCTAAAGAAAAAGCTAAAGCTGAGAATAGAAAAATGACTGAAGAAGATTATGTCCCGGCATGTGTTCAGGTCTGCCCTACAAAAGCAATTGCTTTCGGTGACCTGGATGATCCAGGAAGCACTGTTTCAAAACAACAGGGGGATTATAGAAGGTTTGCTTTACTGGAAGAACTAGGGACACAACCAAAAGTTTCTTACCTAAAAGCTAAATCTAAGTAATGGTTTTAATTTTTAACTTAAGGTCTTAGAAATGAACAATCAGCAACATATTGATGAAGATGAAGTACTATTTAGTCCCATATATCATTCCGGTAAAGGATTTTATATTTTAGGCGGTGTTCTATTAACTGTTCTATTATTCGGTATTGGAATGTACGTGCTTCAATTAGTTTTTGGGCTTGGCGTAACTGGGATGAATCAACCAGTTACTTGGGGATTTTATATTATTAGTTTTGTATTCTTTATAGGAATATCACACGCCGGAACATTAATTTCGGCAATACTTCGTTTATCTAAAGCCGAATGGAGGCGCCCTATTACGAGGATGGCAGAAGTTATAACAGGAATTGTACTTTTAATTGGCGGACTGCATCCAATAATTGACCTTGGCAGACCGGACAGAATAATGAATATATTTAAACAAGGCAGATTACAATCACCTCTTCTTTGGGATTTAACCAGCATTACAGCTTATTTCACTGCTTCAACAATTTATCTTTATTTACCATTAATACCGGATATAGCGCTTCTCCGGGATAGAGGAGGAAGATTCCATAAACTATACAGCATATTAGCATGGGGTTATGATAGTACTGAAAGGCAAAAACATGTTTTAGAAAAAGCTATAAATATACTTATGGTTATGGTTATACCAATTGCAATTTCTGTTCATACTGTAATATCCTGGATATTTTCTATGACATTACAACCGGGCTGGCATAGTACTATTTTTGGACCTTACTTTGTCGTAGGGGCGATATTTTCAGGTATTGCTGCTCTTATAATTGTTATGATAGTTTTTCGTAAAGCATACCACTTTGAAGATTACTTAAAAGATATTCATTTTAATTATCTTGGAACACTATTGTTGGTTATGTCCTTGTTGTGGTTTTATTTTACATTTGCAGAATATCTTACTGCATTTTACGGGCACGAGCCGGCAGAAATGAGAGTATTTTTTTATAAAATTATTGGAAATTATTCTCCTTTTTTCTGGTTAATGGTTATCTGCAACTTTATCATTCCTGTTATAATTTTAAGTAATAAGAAAAC
>JAVHOU010000048.1:0-5011 GCA_036170275.1 Ignavibacteriaceae bacterium | reverse complement strand
GATTATCTACCTTACTTAATTAACACCAAATTCCATTTTACGCTGAACCAATACAATACAACCCTCAACAAGTTTGATAGAGTAAAACAAAAAGTTTTTCGGGTAGGGAAGAATGATAGATTTCCCAAAGATGCATTTAGCATAATAGATGATACACATGGAAATCTATGGATAAGCACTGTTAATGGCGTAATTAAATATAATCCGTTTACTAAGCAACTAAAAAATTATTCTAATATTAAACTTAGTTTCGGGTATAAGATGAGAAATGGAGAGTTGTATTTTATTTCAGCACCATTCTTTAGCAATAAACCGAGTATAATGAGGTTTGATTCCGATAGTCTTCAGGATAATTCCTTCATTCCTCCAGTTGTTATTACATCTTTTCGAAAATTTGAAAAACCCTTCCCATTCGGGAAAACGATAGAATTAAACTATACAGAAAATTTTCTTTCATTTGAGTTTTCTGCCTTAAGCTATATCAGTCCCGAAAAAAATCAATATGCTTATAAGATGGAAGGAGTAGATAAGGATTGGGTTTATTCAGGCACAAGGCGTTTTGCATCATATCCGAATATGAACCCGGGAGAATATATCTTTAGAGTTAAAGGATCAAACAACGATGGAGTATGGAACGAAGCAGGAACTTCAATTACTATAATTATTTCACCTCCATTCTGGAAAACCTGGTGGGCTTATCTATCATACGCTGGTTTTTTCATCTTTGCTCTGTATGGAATAAGACGCTATGAGATGAACAGGATATCTTATAAAAATCAAGTCAAAGTTGATACTGCTGTACTGAAAGAAAAAGAAGAAACCGAAAAAATCAAGTCCAGGTTCTTTGCAAATATTTCTCACGAATTCAGGACACCACTAACTTTAATACTTGGACCTGCAGAAAAGATCGAAAAAAATGAATCTGCAAATCCAGTAAAAGATGCAGGGATAATTACAAGAAATTCGAGACGGTTGTTACAGCTTGTTAATCAACTGCTCGACCTTTCCAAGCTGGATGCCGGTAAACTTAAGCTTGAAGCTTCACCCGCAAACATAATCTCATTCATAAAAGGAATTGCTCTATCTTTTGAGTCTCTTTCCGAATCAAGAGATATAATGGTAAAGATTAAATCTGATAAAGAATTCGTAGAAGTTTATTTTGATAAGGAGAAAATGTTTAAGACCTTTTCTAACTTGTTATCCAATGCATTCAAGTTCACACCAGAAAGAGGAAATGTAGTTATCAACATAGCTGAGATAACAAATAAATTCGTTCAAATTAGAATAAGAAACATAGGAATAGGTATACCTAAAAAAGAATTACCAAAATTATTTGACAGGTTTTATCAGGTGGATTCATCACAGACAAAAGAGTATGAAGGGACAGGAATAGGACTGGCGCTTGTAAAAGAGTTAATAGAATTACATCACGGAACAATAAGTGTGGATAGTGAAGAAGTAACATTAGAAAATAAAAATTCTAATTGGACTGAATTCACAATTACACTTCCCATAGGCAAAACACATCTTAAAAAAGAAGAATTACTTACAACTCCTGAAGAATTTGAACAACCCGAAATAGAAATTGAAGAAGACAAAATATTGCAGACAAAGAATACTATCATCACAGATTCTCTTGTTGACGATTTCCAAATGGTGATTCTTGTAGTAGAGGATAATTACGATATGCGCGAGTATATCAAAGAATCTTTGTCAGCAAATTACAAAGTAGAAGAAGCAGTAAACGGTGAACAGGGAATAAGGATAGCTCAAAAGATAACTCCTGATTTAATTATAAGTGATTTAATGATGCCGAAAGTTGATGGAATTGAGTTAACAAGAGTTTTGAAGGAAGATGAGAAGACAAGTCACATTCCAATAATAATATTAACAGCAAAATCCGGACAGGAAAATCTACTCGACGGATTAACAGTCGGTGCTGATGAATATTTGACAAAGCCGTTTGATATAAAAGAACTGCAAATAAGAATAAGTAACCTGATCAATCTCAGAAAAAAGATACAGGAAAAAATAATCAGAGGAGAAATTTCAGATTTAAAGATACAGAAAAAGCTTAGAGGCATAGATGAAAAGTTTATAAATAAAGTAAATGAAGTAATTGCAAAACATGTATCAGAAGAAGAATTCAGTATAGAAGAATTTGGAAATGAAATTGGAATGAGCAGATCACAATTCCATAGAAAATTAAAAGCACTTGTAGGAAAATCAGGCAGCTTGTATTTAAGATCCGTTAGATTAAATAAAGCCAAGAAGATGCTTGAAAATGGTGAAGGAAACGTTAGTGAGATATCATACAAAACTGGCTTTTCAAGCCCCTCATATTTTTCAAAATGTTTCAAAGAAGAATTTGGATTTCCACCGAGTGATATAATTTAGTGACCCGGATTACGCATAAAACCTACGAGGTCCTTACTTTGAAATCTCGAAGGTCTCGATATAAGTAATTAAGACTTTTTCACAAAACTAAGCCAATAATCTTCAAAAAATATTGCTTCGTATTTTTTCCAAATTCTAAACATGTTACATAGGTGCAAGTACCTGACACATAAGTGATAGTGATTGGCATAAAAATGCAATTCTTAGTTACATAGCTGATATGTAGTCACTAGTTAAATTTTATTTATTAGTCTCGCAATTTTTTTAAAAAGCGAGACTTATAATGAAGATTACATATTTAATATTTTTGATATTAGCTGCCAATATTTTGACCTGGTCTCAAAACCAGGAAATCAGTTGTGGATCTAAATCATCAGAAAGTTTGATGGATGTGACCCAACGCGGAGGAAAGTATATAACTTCTATAGGTGATTTAAAGGTACTAGTTGTTTTTGCAAAATTTAAAGACGATACTTCTTTAAATCAATTTTGGCCTGCAGATTCATATCCATCCGAAATGAATGATTTTATTGATCCAGATATGCAAAAGGGTTCAACTCACTTTTTGAATCTCACCAATTATTACAATCAAATGTCTTTCGGAAATTTCAGAGTTACCGGGAAAGCAATCGGTGTTGAAACTCCTTTCCCAATGAGTCACTATATTAAGAATAATGAACAATATCCCAACAGGGCACAAGCTAATAAAGATATTATACAGGTGGCAGATGATTCGGTAGATTATAAAGAATTTGATAACTGGACTTACATTAGCAATTACCAGAATATTAATCAACCTGATGGAATCGTTGATATGGTTATCGTAATATGGCGGGGACTTGTATTCACGAATCAATGGAGTGGTGAATCATCTCTAGGCAAAGGTCCTGAATTTTCGGTAGAAAATAATCAAGAAAGAATTAAGATGGATTTTGGAGGATATCCAGGCTATGGTACTTACGGTTCAGGAGTTACCGTTCAATACTGGAGTGCGAAGACACGTGAAAGAAATTTTAAAGTTGTTATTCACGAAATAGCTCATTGGTTAATTAATGGTGAGCATCCTTACAATAACTCTAATTTAGTTTTTTGGGGTATGCTCACCTTAGGAAGCGAGGGAATTTGTGCAAATGCTTTTGAAAGAGAAAAACTTGAATGGTTAAATCCCACATCAATTGGTGGAACAATTTTAAGCGCTCCAATGGGTGATTATATTACAACGCCTTCAGCATATAAATATAATATCACAAATGGTTATTTAGGTGAAGTTTACTATTTCGAAAATCATCAACAGATAAGCATCTATGATAACATAACTTCTAATCCCAGTGATAAAGGAATATTTATTTTACATTTATCGAATAGTTTTTATGCGAATGATTGCGTTCGGGTATTAACATCTGATGGATTCTGGAATTGGGATGTTCCTTTGCACACTGATTGTTGGGGAAATGATTTACCAGCGTTTCGGAAAAAATCTATAAATAGAAATGGTTTCGGAAATCGGGATAAAATTACTTCAAGTGATTCTACTAATGGATTTTTATATTCATACATTAACGATAAAGGTGAAGCTGGATGTAATGATTGGCTGCACGGTTATGGATTCAATAACTCCTTTAATACAACATTTAATGATTTATTTTCACCATGGAGCAATCCACCTGCTAAAACCTGTAATGGTCAATCTACAGATTTTTTGATGGAAGTATTAAATCAAAGTGGTTCATTCGTTACAGTTCGATTTATAACTCAAAATGCTATAGGGTGCAAGCCATCGAAGCCGCCCCTTAGTAAAGATCCAAGAAATATGGACTATCAAAATCAAACTGTTATAACAAGATTAGCCTGGGGTGCGGATTTTTGGGATGGATTACCAATAGAATCTGATGTCAATTGGTCAGAACTGCAATTGAAGATTGATTCCGGCAACTGGAGTACAATATATTCAGGGGCAAATCGATTTTGGACAGATAGCAATTATGTTTATAATATAGATAACCAGGCTGATGTTTCATATAGAGTGCGGGTGCGTGACAGCCAAAATAAATGGTCAATGTGGTCTAATATTTATGAAACTAGAATTGCTAAAAAGAATTTAACGGCATTAGATTCAACCTTTGATAATAAGGATGTAAATAATTTATCTGAATTTCGACTCTATCAAAATTATCCCAACCCATTTAATCCGGATACAAAAATTCGTTACTCTATTCCAAACATCATTGCGAGTTCCAATGGAACGAAGCAATCTCTTAATGTGACTTTACAAATTTATGATATGCTTGGTAATGAAATAACAACATTGGTTAATGAAGAAAAATCGTCGGGTGTTTATGAAGTTAATTTTTCCGCCAAAGGCGGATCCGCCTCCGGCGGAAATGCTTACAGTCTTTCAAGTGGAATTTATTTCTACAAACTTCAAGCTGGTTCATTTGTAGAAATCAAGAAGATGATCTTACTTAGATGATTTGATTTCAATCTTAGAGATGGCATTCCGTTTAGCCGGATGTCATCTCTATTATTAACTCGTTATTTATTTTATAACTCAATCCTTCCTTCGTGTTGCGCCATAATAAAAGGTAACCGAAAGATTAAAATAAAAATATGTTAA
>JAVHOU010000047.1:0-5055 GCA_036170275.1 Ignavibacteriaceae bacterium | reverse complement strand
TCATTACGATCAGCATCTGTTTTTTCTCCCTTAATAAAATTACCATAGCTGGCTTCAACATTTCCCGAATAATTATAACGCTTAGCATAACGAAATCTTGTATCAAACTTATAACTACCTCTAGTATAATAATCAGCAGTAACATTTAAATCCATGTAATCACTCAGCGCCCAAAAATAACCGAAGTGTGAAAAGTATGTACCATAAGTTCCATCACTGCCAAATGCAGGAGGAATAATTCCTGATCGTCTCCCCGATTCAATTGGGAATACTGCAAACGGAAGAGGTATTGGAAAAGGCACACCGCCAAAGTGCAAGAATATCCAATCTGCAATTAATTGTTCCTTGTGAATTACTTTCATTTTATAAGCGGAGAAATAAAAGTGAGGAGGTTCTTCATCACACGTTGTAAAAATCCCATCTTCAATAAAATAAGTTTCCTTATCAACTTTTTTTATTTTGGTACCGGTGTATTTAGCTCCCTCCTGTTCAGTCTGTGCTGCAGATATTACTCCGCTCTCGGTTTTAAAGTTATACTTCATCTTAACTCCATCATAAACTTCAGAACCCTCTTTAAGAACGGGTGAGCCGACTAACTTGCCCTTAATTGAATCTGATGGAGTTCCTTCTGCTTCAATTAAATTTCTGTCAAAATCGATATTAATTCTAGCGCTTTTAATTTCAGTTTGTTTGTAGTTAATACTTCCTTCACCATATATCTTCATTTTTTTTTCTTTAACTAAAAAAATCAAAGAATCTTTTGATGAAGCATAAACAGTCGTATCAACTTCATAAGCTTTACCTTTAGTTTTTTCAACCTGTAAAGTATCATTAACAGTTTGAGTGGAATCTGGGAATATAAAGAGTGAATCATCTTGCTGAGAGAAGGTTACATTCGTTAGTAACAGTATCGATAAAATTAATAAATATTGGATTTTTAAATTACTTTTCATCTAAAGAGAACATTTAAGAAATAAGGATATTTTTCGATAGCTAAAATTTTAATTGTTATAGAATACCAGCGATGAAGCACCTTTTATTCCGGCTTCATTATTTAGTTTAGCAGGAATAACTAAAACTCTTGAACGCAACGGGGCAAGTACTCTTTCTGAAATTGTTATGCGTGTTGAGTTGAATAATAGTTTACCAAATCCTGCAACTCCACCACCGATAATAAAAGTGCTTATATCCAGCAAGTTACTTAATGATGCCAGTGCAGCACCGAGCTGTTTACCCATTCTTTCAATTACAAATCGTGCGTATGCGTCGTGCTTTTCAGCTGCAGCTTGAATAATTCGCGGTGAAACATTTGCCAGATCATCATGAATTAATTTCCAGACTATTGAATCAGGATAGTTATGCAACTCACTTTTTATTTGTTCTTTAAGATATGAATTGCCGGCATAAGCTTCGATGCAACCGGTTGAACCGCAATTACATTTCGGGCCATTCACATCAATTGAAATATGTCCAATCTCCCCCGCCGCACCAAATTCACCACGAAATATTTTTTTGTTAAAAACAATTCCTCCGCCAACGCCGGTGCCTAAAGTAACCATTACGAAAGAATCAAACCTTTTACCGGAACCGAAAATCAGTTCACCAATTGCAGCGGCGTTAGCATCATTTTCCAGATGAACTTTGTAACCAAATTTATTTTTTATGATAGGACCAAGCTTTACTTCTTTCCAGCCGGGTAGATTTGGTGCGTTCTCAACAACTCCTTTTTTTATTGATACAACGCCGGGGCAGCCAATTCCGATTCCCTGAATTTTATATTTATTCTTGATCAAAATTTCTTCAATACCTTTAATGATATTTGAGATAACTTTTTTTGGTCCACCTTCAGCATCGGTTTTGATTAAGGTACTACTAATTAATTTTCCTTTGTCAGAAACGATACCGATTTTAATATTTGTTCCGCCAAGATCAACGCCAATGGCATATTTTTGTGATTTACTCATAAAATATTTTTTATAATTTTTTATTGAGAGAAAGAATAATCAACTATCTTTAATTCACCAGGATAAGTAATATTACCAAATGGTGAACTTACAGTTGGAGTTGCATATAAGGATATTTTTGATGATGATCCCTTGCTGCCTCCTAAAGCCAATGCTAGATTTATTATGCTTTCGTAACCTTTATCTTTAAAAAATTTCATCAGATCAACATTTATTCTTAAAGGAATCTGAGTTACATCACCTGTGCCGGGTACATTAATAGGCTGATCTAATTCACCAGCAATGGTTTCTTTATCATCAAGAAATAATCTCCATTTAAAATTTTGAAGAGTCGCATCTGTCCTTTTGTAACCGCCTGTTCCATCATTTGGATTTTTTGCTTCAACATTCAGAACAAAAGATGCAGGCAATGTGCCTTGCGCAAATCCTGATGTAAGTTTTAGTAAATCAATAGCATTAAAATCACCAATTTTAGATTTTCCTGAAATCGGTACACCGCTGATTTGAAATCCATTTACAATGCCAACTTTAAATTTTAATCGCGAGATGTTCGTCAATGTTTCATAAACACTGCATTGAATTCCGGAGATGACCATTGCCAATAAAAAAGAAAATAAAACAATTTTTTTCATATTACTTTTCCCTCGATTCTTCAATTTTTTGGATAATAATTTCAGCTACTTTAAGTGCTCTTAATCCATCTTCGCCCGATACTATAATTTTTTTATCATACAAAACTGCATCTACAAAAAGCTGCAACTCATAATTAAGCGCATTAATTTCTTTATGTTCTGGCTGTTCATAAATCAATCTTTTCTTTCTTTCACCAATTCCGATTTCTCCAAAGGAAATAGAATTAGGCATGGCAGCCTCATCGATGGATTGCAGACGATAAACCTCCGAAACACCGGTAACAAAATCTAATGAGATGTAATGATCCTTCTGAAATATTCTCATCTTCCTTAATTTCTTCTGAGAAATTCTGCTTGCAGTAACATTTGCAACCGCGCCGTTTTCAAATTGAATCCTTGCATTTGCAATATCGATATGATCCGAAACAACCGCAACACCGTTTGCATCAATCTGCTTAACATTGCTTTTAATCAGACTTAAAATAATATCTATATCGTGAATCATTAAATCCAATACCACAGCAACGTCTGTTCCTCGTGGATTAAATTGTGATAACCGATCGGTTTGAATAAATCTTGGTTCAGAGATATACGATTCAAGTGAAATCAATCCCGGATTAAATCTTTCAATATGTCCAACCTGAAATTTTAAATTTTTGTGTTTTGATATTGCAACTAATTCCTTTGCTTGCTCTATTTCTGATGTGATTGGCTTTTCAACAAACACATGAACATTTTTTTCAAAACATTTTTCTACAACCTCGTAATGTGCACTTGTTGTTGCAGCTACGGAAACAGCTTTTACTTTAGAAAGTAATTCATCAATCGAATTGAATGATGGAACTCCAAATTCCTGAGCAACCGATTTTGCGAGCACAGTATCTGAATCAAATACTCCGACAAGTTCACAGTTTTCAATTAGCTTAAACATTTTTGTATGCAATTTCCCAAGATGCCCGACTCCGATTACACCAACAGAAAGTTTTTCCATAAAATTATCTCGTTTGAATTTTTGTATAACCAATTATTCGATCGTATCCACCGTATTGTTGATCACGATACCATAGGAAAATATTATAATCGTTAGTAGTTGACCAATCATTCCCTTCCAAGATATACCAATCCTGATTAGCTGGATTTTTATGATCACCATTTACAACAACATATTGATAATCGTAAATTCCTCTTTTAAGCTGCAAAGTCAACGAGTAATGATCACCATCAAAATTCATTTTATTGTTTTCAGATAATTCCCAATTATTAAAAGCACCAACGAGATAAATATCGCCAGTAACTTCTACTGGAGGTTTGATTTGAAAAGTAACATCCATGTATATAGAATAAATATCTTTGGGTGATTTTAAAGTGAAACTTCCATCCAGATCATTTTTACCTTGAATTAAAAATCTGCTGTACTCCAAACCATCAAATTTTGCCTTAACATTTTTTGAATTGTAAATATTAATATCGTTCAAATTAACCTGCCGATATTCATTACCGGGTCTAACATCTTTAGCGATAAAATTTAATTTGGATCCGCCATCCCATTCAAAAACTCTGTTTTGATCTGTTGAATTGCGCGAAACACGAATTGAATTATTTAACAAATGGTTTTGCACGACTTCCATTTCATCAACAAAGAACGGAAAATAATCCTGTTTTAGATTTGCTTCAGTAACAATCCAGTTTACAATGCCAAGCTGCGGAGGATAATAAATTTTATCATCCAGTGTTTCTTTTTTCATATCCACTTTAATTGGTTGATCTGCACGAACAACAAAAAATTTTCCTTCTGCAAAAATTTTAGAAGCGTCTTGTGAATCAACAATATAGAACTTCCACTTACCGGAAAAAGGAAAACTAACATATCCTTCCTTATCCGGAAACCGATTATTGAAATGATAACTTGCATCTTCAACTGTGTTGGGTAAAGAAAAGTAATCTAAGTTATAAGCTGTATTATGTCCTTGATTCAACAAGAAAATATTATCTGTCGAATTCCAATTCCTGTCGCAAAATTTAAAGATAACATTAAAGTTTGGTGGAAACTGACATTGAACATCAAAATCCAAAAAAAGAAAATCTTTGGGGGAACTAAGAATAGGAATTGAATTTCCGTCATTGCTGGTATAAACTTTTAAGCTTTTAATTATTGCATCCTGTGCAAACAGAATTCCAGTTGCAAGAATAATTAAGATGAACAATATTTTTTTCAAATGTCTTTCCTTTTAATAAGAATCAATTTTAAGGACAGAATAATATTTTCTTTATTACAAATATATGCCTTAAAATTGAGGTTAAACAGAGGTAGGAATGGAAATAAAAATCCCTTAAACAACAAACCCAGTTCCTCAAATGAACTGGGTTTGTTTAGTGAATTATAATTTTAAAAGGATATAAAACTTAATTAGTTGTCCCTTAAAAACCGGATAAGAGATTAAAATAAAACAGATTAAAGT
>JAVHOU010000046.1:0-5078 GCA_036170275.1 Ignavibacteriaceae bacterium | reverse complement strand
ATTCAAGTACAACAGTCCAGTAATTTGAAACTACATCAGTCATAATTTTATTATTGTAAAAACCCTGCTGCTTCATAAATGGAGCTGCCTGTTTGAATTTTTTTACAAGTTCTTTTGCGCACCCCGGTTTAGCGGTAAAAACATCTCTTACCAAATACATATTGCCTCCTTATTTAAAATCGTAAAGAACTGAAATAATTAAATATCATTGCTGCTCATCTCAAGAGCGGCAATGATATTATTTATAAAGCATATCTAAAAATATTTTACACTTAATTAAAACTAATGCTTATCGTTATCGCCGTCGTGATGATCACTAAAATTCACTTTAAGAATTTCACCGAATCCCGGAATAGGCGGTCCAAATCCTTTATTTGAAATATACAATGCGCCATCAGGACCAAACGTCATTCCGGTTGGAAAAAATAAGTTGTCAACAACTACTTCTTTATTTCCATTATGATTTATTCTAATTACTCTGCCTGTGTTAGGAGTTGGGAATCCATCAACAGAAGAAGTCTCTAAAACGTATAGGTCTTTGTGCTCATCAAATGCTACACCCAAAACGGTAGAAAAACCAGTAGCCCATATTTTTGATTGACCGCCTGGCGTAACTTTATAAATGTTAGAACTACCGGCAACAGTTGGAAATGGATTTAAGTTACCAACAAAAAAATTACCATTATAAGCCATAGCTGTCGGAACGATATGTCCATACGCAGCACTAAAATCAATTACCCGGCTTAATTTACCTTTACGCGATAATTTAACCATCTCACCATGATTAGGTTCAATTGCATAAAGATTTTCTTTAGCTTTGATAAGGCTGTACCAGCTTCCATCAGGTTCAAAATCATCAGCTTCCGGTTGTGCAACAGGATTATTTTGCTGATATGTGCTAAGATCCGCAACCACTGACCATGATCCATTTTTATTAATTTTAATAATTGATGCCGGATAATCTGAATGCCCGTGGCTGCAACCTCCGCCTGCTAACAAAGCATAAAGTGCGTGATCCATAAATTCTATATCAGCTACTCCCATTCTATCTCCTAATGAATTTTGGCTGGAGGGCAAATTATTAACCACAGTGAAGATAGTTCCTGATGAATTGATTTTTAATATTCTTGCATTGTTTCCGCCAAGATATGGACCTACAGGTGGTATTACCTGATCGCACAAACCATCTGTGGAAATATTTCCGCCCAAACCAGCTTCTGAAACATACAGATAACCGTCCGGTCCAAATTTCAATCCACGTGGTGCGTTTAATCCTGAAGCAAAAACAGTAACTGTTACTTTTTGAGGATGTTTTTTTTCTAAGATTTGTGAGCTATTGATATTACTATCAGTTGGTGTTACTGCATCATTACAGGAGTAAAACACCAATGATGATAAAATTAAAAGAGCCAATATGCTAATTGCATTCTTTTTCATGTGCCTGCCTTTTTATTATTTGAATTTTATTTTTGAAAAAACTAATAACAACACAAACTTTTCATTTTTTTAACTGCTGTTCATGTATCCTCTTAAAAAAAATAATAGAATTTATTTTTCCTAATATCTAATAGAGTTAAACAACAAATTGTGTTATTATAACTCACCTTACGCAAAAATACTTGTCTTGTCATTCCGAACTTGTTTCGGAATCTCAATTTATAAAAATTTTAGATGCTGAAACAAATTCAGCATGACAACTGCGTAAGGTGAGATTATAATATTTAGTCAATAGTTGACTTTAATAACACGTCTATTTCACTTTTTCCCAGTAATCTGTAAACATTCCCTCTACAGTCGCAGTTACCTTATTTCCTTCAAAAGTCACAGTTGGAGGATCGAACGGAAATTTAAATTCTAACTTTTTCCCATCATAGGTAATCGGAACAGTTTTCGTCTGGTCAGTAATATAAGTGACTCCTTTGCCGCCAATTTCGTCATTCGTTATGCTGAATAGAATAGTTTCGGTAAAGTCTTTATCAGTCAGCTTGTATGTTGAAAAAACAGAATAGGAATAATGTTTTCCGTTTTTATCAACCTCCATTAAATTAAAATTCCTAATATTTTTAGCTAAAGTTTGAACACCCATTAACATTGGAGGTTTTACAGTTGTTCCGTCCGGTAGTTTGCGCCACAATAATTTATATGTTCCCTCAATTGAGGGTGTTTTTAATAAATGAGTTTCCATAGGATGATTAATATATGTGAAGCTCAGGAAACTGAGGGCAATCACCGTAAGTACAGAAACTAACAAAGTTTTGGTTTTCATTTTAATATCTTTTCTTAATAAATGATTTATTGAATTACGTTAATTATTAATTCTTCTCATTAAATGATTCTATCTGGTCCTTTGAAGGTTTTTAATGAGAATAAAACTCAATACCTCCACAGTTAGAAATTTTTATATTTACTCAACTACTATTCATAATTATCTCCTTAAAGAAATTAATATTTCTTACAATGATTTTATATTCTGATTGACACGGAATAGATTTTTAGAATCATACTTACTTTTGATCTTTACTAACCGATCATAATTGTATTTGTAAGATGCCTTAATACGATCTTCACCTTCATCCATCATAAAATTAATATATGCCCCGCCCGCTGAATATGGATGTAGTGCATCGTAATACTCTTTTGCCCATTTAGTAATCTTTTTATTGTTGGAAGGATCCGAATCTATACCCACCATAACCTGCGCCCAATTAGCATCTCGATATGCCCAGGGGGTAGCCTCTTTACCTACTGTATGTGCTTTTCCATTAATGGGATAAATATGAATTTGTGAAAGCGGCGTAGGCAATTGATTTCCAAACTTAGAATGTATTGCAACTGCTTCATCTGGAATTTGATTAATAAAATCCGCTTTCCAATACCACTGCAATCCTGAAGGTAATAATGCATCAAACATACTATTTAGCATTGGGTGAGGCATCGGTCCTATGTGTTCGAAGTCGGGTTTCATATCCCGAACGGGCTTAAATATTTTTTCTGCATTCTTATGATCGCCCAAATAGCACCAGACTATACCGCACATTTTTTTGCCGCCTAACGCTTCAGGAAATGGCGGACTTGGAACTGTTAGCGTTGCAAAAAAACCGTAGAGATCTTCATCAGCTTTTAAGATAAAATCCCGGTACCACTTTAACACCTTATCTATTTTATCAATATGCCAAAGTGTTGGTCCGGCAATATTAGTATGCACCGGATGTCCTTGAAATAAAAAGGAAGTTATTACTCCAAAATTTCCTCCACCTCCGCGTACAGCCCAATAAAGGTCCGTATTCTCTTGTTTGTTTGCAGTAACAAATGATCCATCAGCCAGTACCATATCAACTTCAAGGATACTGTCTATTGTCAAACCAAACTTGCGTGTTAAATATCCGACACCTCCGCCAAGCGCAAGTCCGCCAACACCTGTAGTTGAAACAGTTCCTGCCGGTACTGCCAATTTAAACGGAAATGTTGCGTGATCAACATCTCCCCAGATTGTTCCACCACCAACACGTACTGTTTTTGATTTCGTATCGACGTGTACATAATTAATATTAGAAAGATCGATAACTAATCCGTCATCACATATTCCCAATCCTCCGGCATTGTGTCCCCCGCCGCGCACTGCAATCAGCATATTATTTTCTCTTCCAAAATTTACTGCTGCAATAACATCAGCAGCATCTTTGCATTTTGCTATCAACCCCGGATGCTTATCAATCATTCCGTTATAAACTTTACGAGCTTCATCATAATCACTGTCTCCTGGTTTAATTATTTTGCCCCTGAAACTACTGGTCAAACCGGAGATATCGATATTCGCTTTCATAGCTTTCCTTTCTTAAAGTATTATTCACTTAGCTATTACCCTTTCGCTAAATCAATTATTACAGCTTAAGGGGAATAAAAACCCCTGCCAACCTTTGTCAGCCGGACATGCAGGCTTTCATTGATAGGGGTCTTTGACAAGTTCTGATTAAAGTGTAAGTATTAATTATTTATAAAAATATGGATCAAGAACACTGACTTCTGTAATATTATCTACAGGCAATCCATTCTTTTTAGCTGATTTTCTTATTGCCTCCGGTGATGGAGCATCATAAATTCAGAAAGTCTTTTTCTTATCTATTGTTACATAAGAATGAACCCAGGTTACGTTGTCTTCAGCATTGTTAGAAACCACCGTTAGGCACATATCAGTTCCCACTTTATCTATGGGAATGTTAAGCCCATTGGGAAAAGTTCGCTCAACCAGGTAACGGTGCATTACGATTTTGTCACTTTGTGTGGTCTTATCCTGAGCTTGTACTTCTGTTACGAACAAATTAATCATAACAAAAGACAACAGGATTAAAAATATGCTTTTCATTTTAGCCTCCGATAAATTATTAATGAATGTTATAAATAGAAATATAGATCTAGAACTCGTACTTCAATTATCATATCAATTGGCAAATTGTGTTACCACTGATTCCACCAACTAAACTGGCAATATCAATATTTACCTTTTCCAATTTTTTATCCTTTGTATTTATAAAAAATAATTTTAATTAATTTTATAAAACACAAACCTCAACACCTGAATATCTCCAGACACTTTTATATGTATTTAACTGCTATCCATATATTCTCCTTATTACTTTTATGTGATAAGAAAATACGATTTCAATCTGCATTCATAAAAATGAGATGATATTTTATTACCTGAAATTTGGGCACCTTTTATTCTTTCCTTTAACTAAAGAATCATTTCAGAATCTTAAGATTTAAATTCCTGATCAATTCGTCAATTAAATGGCGGCACGACACAACAAGAAATTTTTCAGATGTCTGTAAATAATAATTAACGAAAATTATGAACTTGAACCTGCACACAGCATCCAAGATTAAGGAGAAAACAAAGATTAGAGAAAGAAGTGGGATAGATTAGTTATATCTATAGACCTTCCTTAAAATATAGAATTAGTCTTCACTGAAAACTTCGACTATTTTCTGATCAAAAGCAAGAAGAATAAGCTTGTTAGAAGCAAGCGCATTGCGCCATAAATAAAGTAACCCAGAGCAATTTGGGTTAAGGTCGTTGC
>JAVHOU010000045.1:18260-21969 GCA_036170275.1 Ignavibacteriaceae bacterium | reverse complement strand
GGGCGCGTAGCTCAGGGGTAGAGCATCTGCCTTTTAAGCAGAGGGTCGGTGGTTCGAGCCCACCCGCGCTCACAGTTGATAAAGCCACTTTTTGTGGCTTTTTTCTTTAATTTCTACAAAAATTTAAGAACTAATATTGAATAATAACACATATTAGTAAAAACAGCAAGTTTTACTGATTTATAACATTTCATCTTATTTTTAATTCAATCTTTCCTAAATTAAATATTAAAATAAAAGAGATCTAGAGTGGGCGAAATTGTTTATAAAACTTTAATCAGATTTGCTGTTTCTATTTCGGTGTTGTGGTTTTTTAAAGATTACTTTGATGAAAAGTTTTTCTGGATTTTTAGTGCTCTTGGAATTTATCTTTTCACAATTTATCCTGCATATTCAGCATACAAAAAATTTATTGAAGAAAATAAAACCATCATTAATAATTCTCTTTGTTCAACTTGCAAACATTTTGATGAGTCGGCAGTGCTTTGTATGAAGTATGATAAACACCCTACGGAAAATTTTATCCCCTGCGAGGGAAGTGGTTGGGAACCAAAATAGAGGTAACAATTTTTTTCTTTAATGGGTTATTTAATACTCTTAATGTACTAAAAATAAAATTGTTTAAGTTTAAAATTGATAATTTTGTTCTTATCGAGATATTAAAACTGTTCATTAATTATATTAGAGTTATCATGAAATTTTCGCTAAAAATCTTTTTAATATTTTTTCTTATTTCCTTTCCGAATATTTCCAATCTATCAGCCCAGGGATTCTTACACCGCCAGAATAAATTAATTGTCAATGGTTCCGGACAGGAAATTTTACTTAAAGGGATCGGTCTTGGCGGCTGGTTAGTACAAGAAGGTTATATGCTTCAGACATCAAGCTTTGCAAATGCTCAATGGGAGATTCGTGCAAAGATTGCTGATCTTGTCGGAGAATCAAACACAGAACTTTTCTACGAAAAATATCGAAATAATTATGTTCGAAAGGTTGATGTCGATTCTATCAAAAGCTGGGGATTTAATTCAATAAGACTTCCATTCCATTATAATCTTTTCGCAACAAACACAACTCCGCCAACTTTTTTAAATAAAGGATTTGAAATTGTCGATTCACTACTTAGCTGGTGCGAAGTAAATCAGATCTATTTAATACTTGATATGCATGCCGCACCAGGCGGACAAAGCGATCAGAATATAAGCGATTATAATCCCGTTTTCCCTTCTTTGTGGCAAAGTGAACAGAATAAAAATCTTACTGTACAGATATGGAGAGAAATTGCTGAACGTTATAAAGACAAGGAATGGATTGGTGGCTATGATTTACTTAATGAAACCAAATGGACTTTACCTTCTAATAATCAACCCTTGCGTGATCTTTTTATCAGGATAACTGATACAATTCGTGCTGTTGATAAAAACCATCTTATCTTTATTGAAGGCAATAATTACGCTAATGATTTTAACGGATTAACGCCACCATGGGACGAAAATATGGCTTACAGTTTTCACAAGTACTGGAACTCAAACAACCAATCTTCAATTCAATCTTTTCTTGATTTAAGAAATAATACTAACAGACCATTATGGTTGGGTGAGACAGGAGAAAATTCTAATAAATGGTTTGTTGATTGTGTTGAACTTATGAAAACCAACAATATTGGCTGGGCTTGGTGGCCTCATAAAAAAATTGAATCTATTGCCGGTCCACTTTCAGCTTATAAGTTGGGAGATTATCAGGTTTTATTGAATTATTGGAATGGGCAATCAGGCAGACCAACTCTATCTTTTGCAATGAATGCGCTAATGTTGCAAGCAAATATGTTGTTGATAGAAAACTGTGTTTATCAAAAAGACGTGATTGATGCTTTAATAAGACAGCCGTTTAATAATGCTACCATTCCATTTGCCAGCAATCAGATTCCGGGCATAATCCAGGCAACTGAATATGATTTGGGAAAGATGTCCCAAGCATATAATGATGTGGATTATCAAAATATCGGCAGCGGCAATACTACTTGGAACAGTGGGTGGAGTTTTAGAAATGATGGTGTTGATATTGAGGGTTGTAATGATTTCTCTTCAAATGGATATGATGTTGGCTGGCTTGCAACAGGTGATTGGTTAAAATATACAATCAGTGTTCCCCAAAGTGGTTTGTATGATATCAATCTTAACATTGCTGCACCAAGTGCTGGGGGAAAAATTTTCTTATCAATGAACGGGCAAAGTCTTACTCCAGTTATGGATGTACCAGCAACGGGTGGCTGGCAAAGCTGGCAATATATTACTGCTCCAGCGATTTTTATTCCTGTGGGGGTTCATAAACTTCAGGCAAATTTTTATTTCGGTGGATACAATTTTAGTTATATAGATTTTGTTTTAGTTGCTACTGATGTCGAGGATAAATCCCAAATTCCATTATCATTTGAATTAGAACAAAATTTTCCCAATCCATTTAATCCCACAACAAAAATAAAATATACAATTCCTTCAATCATTGATGGTGAAAAATCATCTGTGTCGTTAAAGGTTTACGATGTGCTTGGCAACAAAATAGCAACATTAGTAAATGAGCAACAATCGGAAGGTAAGTATGAAGTAGATTTTAATGGTTTAAATTTATCAAGTGGAGTATATTTTTACAGCTTACAATCAGGTAATTATACTGATATGAAAAAAATGATTTTATTGAGATAATACTATATGCTATTGTTTTTCTTATTTATTACACCGTAAGATTTAATTGTGAATATATCTAAAAATAATAAGGATAATAAAAATCTTTCTAAGTTTGCTGATCAGGGCATACATACAACTTTAATTGGAATTGTTACAAGTATTATTCTTGCAGCTATTAAGGGGATTGCTGGTGTTTTAGGCAACTCCTATGCTCTGATTGCTGATGCAATTGAATCAACTTCTGATGTCTTTACCTCATTAATAGTTATTGCCGGATTAAGAATAGCAAAGAAGCCGGCTGATAAAAATCATCCTTACGGACACGGAAAGGCTGAGCCTTTTGCTGGAATATTAGTTGCATCGGCATTATTCATTGCCGCTATAATTATTATTATCCAAAGCACACACGAAATTATTACCCCGCATCATGCACCTGCACCTTTTACATTAATCATTTTAATCATTGTTGTTTTAACAAAAGAATTACTTTTCCGGTTCGTAATAAAAGTTGGGGATTCTGTTGAGAGCGTTGCGGTAAAGAATGATGCCTGGCACCACAGAAGTGATGCGATAACTTCCAGTGCTGCCTTTGTTGGGATCTCGATTGCTTTAATTGGAGGAGCCGGTTATGAACCAGCCGATGACTATGCCGCTTTGTTTGCATCTCTGATAATCATTTTTAATGCTTACAGATTATTAAAACCAGCCTTGTATGAAATTATGGATGCTGCTCCTTCGCCTGAAATAATAAATAAAGTTATTACCGCTGCAAATAAAGTAGATGGTGTGGTTGCAATTGATAAATGCTTTGCTAGAAAGATGGGGTTTGAGTATTATGTGGACATGCATGTAATTGTGGATGGAAATATTTCCGTCTATAATGGACATGAAATTGCACATAATGTTAAATATATGCTGATAAATACTTTTCCACATATCACAGATGTACTCGTGCATATAGAACCAGCTACAGAAGAGAGATTAAAAAGGAAACACATTATTGACCAAACTAAGATTCATAAAAA
>JAVHOU010000045.1:7839-18160 GCA_036170275.1 Ignavibacteriaceae bacterium | reverse complement strand
TTAACTGAACAATTTTTATATCCCCCAGGCTACTAAGATAAGCTTCCAAAAATGGTTTGTGCGAAGGATCAACTATTACAAGCAGCCTGCTTCCTGGATTTAGCGATGTTGCTCTGCGGATATTGGAAGCAATATTAAGATTTCTTACTTCCCACAAAGCAGCTCTTGTTCTATCCAACCCGGATTTAAGATTTAGTTTATAAAAAACACCCCATTGGGCTTCAGCATCTTTTATAGCATACTCCTGCGAGTTAATATACAGAAAGTACGGCAACAAATTTTTATTCTGATATCCTTTCTTAAAAATCTTGTCTGTTGTTTTGTAAACATCAGAATTCGCAACTCTGTTATATAAAGTATCCTCCAAAATCTGCTTCGTAAGCTCTGGTGATATTTTAGAATATATATCCTTATCCTGTTGATCATCAATTGACAATAGCTTTTGCAGCCCAAGATTTTGTGCTAATTGTATTGCAATAATGTTATTTTCATCAGAAGAATTAATTATAGTATTCAGCTCATCAACTATTGATTTCGGAATTTCAGTAATTTTCTTCCGAATACTTTCCGGCAAGTAACTCCATTGCAGTGCTGCAGAATAAAAATTAAACGAGGCTGTTAAATTCAAAATCAATTTAACTCTATATAAATTAATATCACTATCTTTTACTTTTAGAAGATTACCCAACAAAGAATCTGAAATTGAGTTTGCTGTTTTATAATTTGTCTTTAGCTTTTTTTGAGCCAAGACACCAAGCTCAGCATCTTTGTAAACCTCATCTTTAATAATCTTATTATGATTATCATTTACTTTTGAAAAGTATAAAATATAATTTGGAGCTAAACTTTGTACTGCAATTTGATGTGGGGAAAATTTCTTCAGAATAATCAAAAGGGAATCAAACAAACTGTTACTAATATTTTGCTGGAGCGACTTAAGATGTGGTGTTCCAAGAATCATAACTTCAGTTTTACGAGCATCAACAGTTAAGCTTTGTAAAATTTTTATGGGATCTTCTTCTTTAACTGAAATTGTTATTTCCTTCTCTTTCATTTCTTTCAAACATCCGAAGAGTAAAAAAGCAATTAGAAGAAAAAATATTTTTGCTCTATAATTCATGGAATTTATTGTTCTTATAATTTCTCTAAATCTTTCTTTTCTTCTTTTGGCGACTTTGATAGTAAACCAGGAATTAACATCCCAACAAATATTCCCACAATTAAAGTTAAAATTAATAGCAGCAGTTTTGAAATATTGAATGACCAAAAAAGAAAATGTATTGGAATTTCTTCAACGTTTTGAATACAAACGATAATAAACAGCCCCAATAATATCAACGCTATAATAGACTTAGTATTCATAAGATTGCCTGATCTTTAAAATAATATTTTTTAGCTGATAAATCTTTGTTTAAAATAAAACATGCCATACCGTTTCAGATATGGCATTAAATATTGCTTGATCAAAAAAATTATTCCGTATATGCTAGCCAATAACCGCTGATACTATAAAATTTTGAATCAGCCCAAGTACGAATTTTAACTGTAAATCCATCTCTTGAAACTGATAAAACTTCAACATTATATCTTACGTTAAAGCCTTTATCAGCATCAATCTCAGTAACAGAAATCATAACCTTTGGTTTTACATCATAAGGTTTATTAAAATTAACCTCAACTGTCATTGATCTTTCACCGGTGTTTGTATCTAAATTATAAGCTGCATCTCCGGCTTTTGTTCCCCATGTTCCGCTCTGAGTTTGGGCAGAAACCATTGAAGTAAACGCAACGAAAAATAAAAGTACTGCAAAAATTGTTAAGTGTTTCATTCTTTCTCCTATAATAAAGATTTAAGGTTGATTGATTATTTTTTATTTAATAAATAATCATGTAATTGTTTTCCAAAAGCTAATTGATTAAGCATTTATTTCCAAATATGCGGATTTAATATTTTCCCGTTTTTGAAACGATTTAAAACCAATGAGTCAAAAATTCATTAATTAAACAATCTCTTTAAGTTAGTAAATAATCTTATTCCTCAACACAAACTAATCCTTTAAGATATTGCCCTTCAGGAAAGCTTGTTGAAATTGTATGATCGGGAGATTGAGTAAGATATTTTATGATGTGAACTTTACGTCCTGAATCATTGGCGGCATCCGCAACTATTTTGTTGAATAGATCGGGAATGATGTGCCCCGAACATGAAAATGTAAATAATATCCCATTACTTTTTAAAAGCTTAAATGCTAATAGATTAATATCCTTATACCCTCTGCTGGCTTTATCAATCTGGCTTACTGATTCTGCAAATTTGGGTGGGTCAAGAATAACAATATCAAACTGTTTATCCACATCTCTAAGTTTTCTTAAATATTTAAATACATCATCATATACGTTTTCAAATTTTGAAGCATCAACTCCATTAAGTAATAAGTTTTTTTCGGCAAGAGATAATGCTTCTGCAGAAGTATCGACATTTATTATTTTTTTTGCTCCTCCTTTTAGAGCATAAACAGAAAAGCCGCCTGTGTATGAAAAACAATTTAATATTTCAGCATCTTTAGAAAAATCAGTTACAAAATTTCTATTATCTCTTTGATCAAGATAAAATCCTGTTTTATGACCTTCCTTAATATCTATAAAAAATTTGTTCCCGTTTTCTAATATCTCAACTAAATCTGGTGGTTCCTTACCGAATAAAATTCCCTTAACCAGTTTTAATCCTTCTTTTTCTCTTACTTCAACATCGGAACGTTCAAATATTCCTAGAGGATTTAATTCTGAGGAAAGAATAGAAACTATTTCACTTTTCCAGAATTCCGCACCAGCAGATAAAAACTGACAAACAATGTAATCGTTATACTTATCAACAATAATTCCAGGTAAAAAATCACTTTCAGCATTTATAATTCGATAAGAGTCGGTTGCATCAGCGTTAATAATTTTTTTACGAAATTCAATTGAAGTATGAATTCTATTCCGAAAAAAACCTGCCTCAATTTTTTCTTCTGGATTAAACGATAGAACTCTGACAGATATTTGTGAATGTGATGAGTATGAACCGTACCCTAATAACTTCCCATCTGCCGAAATTATATCAACTGTTTCACCATTGTGGTTAATATCTTTTACAGTATCAATTGCACCAGAAAAAATCCAAGGATGCCTTCTAAGAAAGGATTTATCGCGGCCCTTTTTCAATTTAATGGAAGACATAAAATATTTTTTATCTAAATCAATTACTGCTAAAATCTAACGCCATTCTTACTCCAGCGTGAATGGAAATTAAATCAGTTTTAGAAACACTTGGATAATATCTTACCTGCTGCCCCATAATTTGAACAGCTCCTTCTTTAAGATAAACTGCCTCTGAACTAAACAAATATCTTCCTTTCAAATCCAGATAAACAGCGCCAATTTCTGTAACGGGATCGCCGGAAAGAAGAATTGAAATTCCACCTCCTACACCGTAACTCCATGCCCAATCATCATAGTTTGTACTGCTTGCAAATGGTTCTTGATTTGATTCGTTTTTTACACTTGTTTCTGTAAATAAATACTCACCACCAAACAAACCTTGAACATAAGGTTTTATTCTTCCAGTAGGTAATCCAATTTCAAAAACCACGTGAAAATTACCAGGTTGTTTGTTCTATCAACTCTAACAAAAACTTCGGGAATGTTATACATTGGTTCGCTCCGGCTTTCGTTGCCATAAATGTAATAACCAATGTTTAAACCTAAGCCGATAGGAGATCTTGGTTTGGGTGAGAGGAGCATAAATTCCCCGCTAAATCCATAACCAAAATTATCTACTTGATCGGCAAATTCTCCCTGCGGAATAGCTAGAGAAAGATTGATACCTGCTTGTTGAGCGATTGATAAGTTTGTTGCTGAGAGAAGAAACATAACTAAGAATACGCTGATATATTTTTTTGTAAACATGTCTCTTCTCCTTTATAAAATTTGTTGATATTAAAATAAAAAAGGGATCGGTTAATTGATCCCTTTAAAATAGTTTTTATACAAAATTAGATTTTAAAAATCCTGGAATTATCCTCCTGCTGTTCATTCTCATCAACTTTGTTAATATCATCTACAGAAATTTTCCTTGCAAGCGATTCCTGCCTGTTCCTCAAAATCGATTGCTCTATTTTAAGTTTTTCTCTTATCTTCTGATAACGCTGCAATACCTTTTGATTTTTCCCGATTTCTTCTTGCAGTTTCCTTTTCATCGATGCAAGCTTAACAACATTACCTCTGTGTTCTTCGTGTTCAACTTTAATCATGCTTATTGCTGTTTGAAGTTCAACAAGTTCATCCATTGATTCCGATATTTTTAGATTAAGCTCTTCGATTTTTTCTTCATAGCCTTTAACATCTTTTTCTATCTTTCCGCGTTTTTCTTTAGTCTCAATAAACTTTTGGTTCATTGAATTTAGCAGTTCCTGTAAGCTTTGCTCTATAGATATTTTTTTCTTCAGAAGAAGATCGGTTTCTAGTTTAATATCATTATTATAATTTCTTTTTTCAACTGCTTGTTCTTCTAATTTCAACAAATCATTTCTAAGCTGCTCTTTTTTTTCATTGAAAGATTTCAAAAGCTGCTTAAATGATTCAATCTCCGCTTGTCTCATACTTAAAATTCGGTCCGTTTCTTCAAGTGCATTAATTTTTTCAAATAAAAGCTGATCTTTTTCTTCTAAGTCTTTTTCTTTCTTCTGAACAATTTGCTCGAGAACATTTCTCTTCTTGGTGATCTCATTCATTTCAGAATTGAACCGCTGAAACATTTTAGCAAAACGATTTTCAAGATCAGAATTTCCTTTCTCAATTTCATCACGCTTCTGCTCTAGCAAAGGGAGGATCTCTTTAGCTTTTTCTTTTTCCCTAACAAGTTTTTCAAAAGATTCCTGTTCGATAATTGTGCGGTTATGCAACTCAGTTTTAAGGTTTTCAAGTCGATTCGTTTCACTTACAATTTGATTATGTTTCGCTTCTAATTCTGCAACTTCAATGTTTAATTTTGCTAATCTTTTCCCTTTAATAGTCAACGATTCTTCAACAGCAATTAATTCTTTCTGCTTTGTTTCAATTGATTCATAAATTTTCTGATGTCTGGCGTTTGTTTCATTTAGCTCTTTTAATTTTTCTGCCATCTCCGCTTCTAATTTAGCCGTCTCATTTTCCCGCACAGAAATATTGTTTTCCAAAGAGTTAAACTTATCCATCTTCTCTTTTATTTGCTCGGCAAGCTGATCAACTTTTTGACGTGTATTCTGCTCAGCATTATGCAGTTCCTCTAGAGTATTACGCACATTGGCTGCTTCTGTACTTTGCCTTTCTATTTGGGTAGCAAGATCATCTACTGTTTTTCTTTTCTCAAACTCCGCATTTTCTAAATCGGCAATTTTTAGAGCGATCGTAGAATATCTATCATTAATTTCCGTGTTTATTTCATCAATGTTTGCTTTTTTTTCTGCTTCTTCTTCTGACAACTTTTGAACTGCTGCTTTCAGGTTTTCATATTTTTCTTCTTCATATTTTAACTTTTCAGAAAGCTCTTGTACTTTATCATTTATCCCTTGTTCTTGGCTCTTGAATTCCTCAAACATTTGAACTTTTTCTTGAATTAGAGATTCTTTTTCGTTTAACTTTTGTAAAAGTTCTGAAACCCTTGTTCTCCGTAGTTCTTCCTCTTCAACCAAAATTGAAATTTCTTTTTTCAGTAGTTCTGATTTGCTTTCTTTATCAACAATTTCATTTGATAATTCTTCAATTCGTGAAATTCTTTCCTGTTCAACAGCGTCAAACTTTTGATAGTTTAATTTTTTCTCATCTAATAGTAATTCGTGATTTTTTATTTCAGCGGCAATTGAATAAATCTTTTCTTCTTTTTCTTGTTGAGATTCAAGAAGATTTTCTAACTCTTTATTCAAAGCATAGGAACGCAATTCCAGTTTTTCAATATCACCGGAAAGTTCTTTAATTTTTTCAGTCTTATTAGATTCGTCGTCAGCAAGATTTTTAATAGTTAAAGTTTTTTGCTCTAATAGTGTTTCTTCGTTTTTAATTTGTTCTATTAATTCTGAAATTGTATTTCTATGGCGTTCTTCCTCTTCCTCAATATCGGCTTTTTCTTTTTTTAGATACTCTGATTTAAGTTCCTGATCTCTAATATCTCCGGCGAGTTTTTCTAACTTAGCAATTCTTTCTTGCTCAAGAATTTCCAATTCTCTAAAGCAAACTCTCTTTTTTTCTAAAAGTGCTTCATCTTTTTGTAGCTGCTCGTTTAACTCAGAAACGCGTTTTTTTCTTTCTTCTTCTTCGGCGGCAAGTTTTATTATTTCGTTATTTAAATATTCTGCCTTTAATTCCTGTTGTTTTGCTTCTAAGGATATTTCTTCAATACGGCTAAGACGTTCTTTTTCTAATTTCTTAAGCTCGACAAGATGATCTTTCTTTTCCTCTGTATGGTTTTCTTTAGATTTAAATTGCCCCATAATCTTAGCAAGCTTAGAATGCTTCTTCTTTTCCTCAGCTTCAAGTTCAGTTAACTCTTTTTTAATTGATTCAATCTTTTGTTCTTGTTCATTTATTTGATCAACCAAAACCGAAAGCGAACTTTTCTTTTCTTGTTCCTCAGTTTGAAGATCGCTTATGATTGCATCTAAAGATTCTGCTTGATTCTGCTTTTGTTTAACCTCTTCTTCAAGACTGCTTATAAATTCTATTGATTTATTTTCTTTTTCTTTTAAATGAAAAAGTTTTTCACTTAGTTCGGTTATTTCTAATTCCTTATCGTGAATTTCATCAAGAATTTTTCTTTGCTTGATTCCAAGTTCAGTGATTTTCTCTTCAACATTTTTTACTTCATTATAAGTTTTGTTAAGCTTTTCATCATTTAGCGATTCAATCTCATTCTTTTTTTCTTTAATCGTTTCGTTTAGTCGTTCTTCTGTTTCATTTAATTCTTCAATTATCTGTTCAGCAGAAAGAATTTTATCCTGAAGAATTTCATACTCTTTTTGTATTTGGTTTATCTCATCGCTCTTCTTTTTAAAGTCTAACTGATTATACAGTTGTGCCGGTCTCTCAACATTTTCATAACCGTTTTTATCAACCTTATCCTTGATTTGATCAATTTTTTCGGAATAAGTTAAAATTAAATTTTGTTCTTCAAGCTTCAATTGCCTGAGATTTAAAATTTCTTTCCCTAATCCTTCAAGATCTGCCTTGGTTTGTCTTTTCTGTTCGTGCAGAAATTCAATTTCACTTGCCAGATTAAGTTTTTTTTCATTCAGGTCGGAAACCTCCAAACGCATCTTTTTCAATACATCATTAAGATGCCTAAGATTATCTTCTTTTTCGGTAATGCTATTAAACCGTAAAAGAATTTCTTCTTTTTCTTTTTCAAGTTCTTTAAATCTTTTTGATTCAAATAATCCCATACTGGCTCCTTCTAAGCTAATATTTTGTTCAACTTAGAAAATTGGATAAATCTATTATTTAATAATAATGAAGTTAGTTAATGCAGGGTTAATTTTCAATTTAACAAATTTTTACAGTGTGTAAATCTTACATACTATCTGTAGCAAAAAATCAGTTATAAGTTTCCTTCATGATATCGTTTACGAAAATTAATCTTTTCAACCTGCCTCTCGATAATTAAATCAGCAAGTTTTTCTGGAATTGATTCTTTGTTTCTTGATGAGAAAAGTTCGCTAAGTTTTTTTTCGCTTATGTCTATTCGATAAAGCGTGTTGATAAGAAGATTGTAATTATTATCGAGCATATCCTTCATTTTTTCTGTGAGATATTTTCTGAACTCTTCTAACCTTTCAAAATCGTTATTTGGGATAAGTGAGGAGTAATCGCTTTTAACAAAATCTTTTGAAACGAATCTCTGAATCGAAAAGATTTCCTCTTGTTTTAGTTCATCGCTCATATCATTACATAGATTTGTACTTTAAGACAAATTTATAGCAAGCAAAAGAAAAAAACACAGCGGCAAAAACATCAATCGTATAATGGACGTGTTGAAGCAAAACAGAAACTGCAACCAGAATTGTACTAATAAGAAAAATTGTCTTTGTTATTTTCTTTTCCGAAACTAAAAACAAAATGAACAAAGTTGCGGTATGTCCGGAAAAGAAAAGATCTTTAGTTAATGTTTGTCCGGTTCCAAAAAATTCTACAAGTGGATCGTTAAGAATAATAATCTTGGCTGGTGGTTCTAAAGGAAGCAAATACATTGCAATTATTCTTACTGCTACCATTAATGTGTAAACCTGAATTGTGATTATCAATCGCTTAGGATTTTTTATTAATGTAGCAATTGCAACAAAAAGAGAAATATAAATTAAGGCAAATATAAGCCACGTCAAATCTATTGGATTGAAGAGATTAAGAAATGGATCTGACAGTGTTATGCCTTGACGAGCTTCAACAAAATTTAAAAAGTTAGCCAGCGCTGTTAATACCATAGCAAGCAAAAGTAGAGTTACAGCAAATTCAACTCTATTCTTTTTTGTTTTTAAAAATTCTTTCCAGTTCATAATCCCTTGTTAATAAATATCATATAAGCAGTAAGTAAGCTGTAGAAAGTCATTTCGAGGAGTTTTACGACGAGAAATCCTCTCCAACAAACAGTAAAGATTTCTCACCCACTAAAGCGGATTCGAAATGACGGCATAAACTAAAATTTAATCTGCCCCAGAAAATACGGAAGCATACTTCTCCATGTTGGCCAATCGTGCGGCTGATCATAGCCCCACAAATCCAACCAATGCTTTACTCCTCGTGCGTTTAGAATATTAGATAACTGTCTTGATGCATCGGGGTCTTCATAATTTCCCTGACCGGTTGCAATTACAATCCTTCCTTTTCTCATATGATCAAACATAAAATTATCATCCCATCGTGGCAAATAATCTACCGGTGAATTAAAGTAAACGTTGTCGTCAAAATATCCTTTTGTGTAACTCTTCAAATCATAACTTCCGCTCATTGCAATAGTGCCGCTAAAAATATCCGGATGCCTGAAAAAATTATTTGCTGCATGAAGTGCGCCAAGCGAAGCACCGGTTGTAACAATAGGAACCAATCCTTTACTGTGATTATGAATAAACGGAACAACTTCTTCAACTATATATCGGTTGTATTGTTGATGCCGAATAGCTTTATGAGCAGGATGCATATTGTTGTTCAACCAGCTTTCGTTGTTAATGCTGTTTATTGAAAAAGCTTTTAGTTTTCCGTCGCGTAAATATCCACCAATAGAATCAATAAGATTAAATCTTTCATACTCCAGATAATCTGCTGCGGCTGTGGGAAACATTAGCAAGGCATAACCATAATGTCCGTAAACCACAATTTCCATTTCCTTATTTAAATTTGGACTGTACCAACGATGAATCTCTCTGCTCATTAAAACTCCTTATAAAATGAAAAGTTGAATGTGAAAGTAAAGAATTGAGTTAAATTTTGAAAATGTAAGCGGGAACAATCTTTAAGATGGCATTCGCTTTTCATTACGCCAATTTACCTCAAATAAATTAGCGCTTTCCTAAGTATTAATCAGGAACTTTTCCAAATGGTCCAAAGTATAATCCTCGAAACACAAAGGAGTCCAAAATGAAAACCAAGGAAAAGATTCCTGATTTTGAAGACATCGTATTTGAAGGAAGGAATAAGGAATATGGGGCGTATGCTCTTAGAAGTCTCTATAATAAATTCGTTTCCATATCTACAACAGGTGCAATACTTATATTTACTCTTATTGTTAGCTATCCACTTATTACCGCTTTCTTCTTTCCTGAAGAAAATATTAAAAAAGAGAGTAACGATAATGGAAGAATAATTTTAGTAGATTTTCCTACTCAAACTCCGATTGATAAAAAAGATTTACCAATTCCAATTACTGCGCCGCCCAAAACTGGAATGGTAAAATTTCTTGTCCCTAAAATTAAACTCGATGAATTAGTAAGAAACGAAGTAATTCCGACACAAGAAGAATTGGCAGGGAAAAATCCCGGGATAGAAACGGTGGAAGGAAATGAAAATGGAAGGGATTTAATTATTGAAGTTATTCAACCGCAGAATTCAATTAATGATGTTAAAGTTAAAGAAGAAGTTTTTACCTGGGCGGAAGAAATGCCAAAATTTCCCGGTGGTGATAGTGAGCTGTTAAGTTTTTTTGCTAAAAATATTATTTATCCTGAACTTGCCAGAAGAGCGGGCGTTGAAGGAAAAATTGTTCTGTCTTTTGTGGTTGATAAAAATGGGAATGTCTATGATGCAAGGGTTGCTAAAAGCA
>JAVHOU010000045.1:0-7739 GCA_036170275.1 Ignavibacteriaceae bacterium | reverse complement strand
TCTTTTGTGGTTGATAAAAATGGGAATGTCTATGATGCAAGGGTTGCTAAAAGCATTGGCGCCGGATGTGATGAAGAAGCATTGAGAGTTCTTAAATTGATGCCGCAATGGACTCCTGGAAAACAAAACGGCAAACCAATTTTAACAAGAATTATTATTCCTGTTGTATTTAGACTAAGATAAGCTGTGGATTTATAGATTTGCCAAGTGGAGTTCCTCTTAAAGATGGCCTCCACTTTTTTTATTGAATAATTTGAACAAATTTATCTATTGCACTTGACTTATGTCAACCATGATAAATGATATTAGGCAATACATTACTTCTTTTCCACTTTTGAGAGGGGAATGCCGAAGGCAAGGGGTGTGTTTTAGAATGTAGTAACACCAATATTGTTTTCTATTTGCCCAAAACCTCAGCAATTGCTTTTTCTACAAGCGGTGCCATTACTTTGTACCCTGCTTCGTTAGGATGAACTCCGTCTTCAGAGTATTCTTCCTTTAAACCATTTTGCTCATCAGCCATTGGAGTAAAATAATCAACGTAAAATATCTCATTTCTATTTGCATAATCTTTAATCCACTTATTAAGGCTAATAATTTTTTCTGCGGGATTAAGTCCGGGTTTCCATGGATAATCATACACGGGCAATACAGAGCAAAGCACAACTTTAATGTTATTTGCTTTTGCAATATCAACCATAGAAGCAATGTTATCTTCAATCATTTCAAGCGTGGATGGTCCCGTGTTACCGGCAATGTCGTTTGTGCCTGCTAATATCACAACAACTTTTGGTTTAAGATTAATTACATCCGGTCTAAATCTTATTAGCATTTGTGGAGTTGTCTGCCCGCTTATTCCTCTGTTAATGTATGGTTTGCCTTCAAAAAATTCAGGATTGAATTGCAACCATCCTTCCGTAATTGAATTGCCTATAAATACAACACGATTTTCAGCTTGTGAAGGCAATCCGAGTTTTACATTTTCATTTTTGTACCGTGCAAGATTCGGCCAGTCGTTGTTCAAGCTATCGTTTTGAGCTTTTAGTGATTGTTCCATAAATACCAATAAAAATATTATGCAAAGTGTAAATTTTATATGATTCATTATAACGTGTACCTGTATTATTAATTAATAAACCAGTGTTTGAATTGCATGAGGCAGAATTACAACCTCAACAGCATCAGAACCAACGTACAATTTATATTTTATTTCAAGATCACTTTGATTCATTACAATAGTAACCATCTTTCCATCAGCATTAATAAAAGATGTACTCAATAATTGACTTCTGCTGCTTGCTGTGCTTACACGTTTTGCATTTGGTCTGATAAATTTTGAAAAGTGTCCGATATAATAATATGATGGAGTATAAATTAGTTCGCCGGTTTTTGTATTAGCATGAACTGGTGCAAAACAAAAATTCTCAACGTGATTTGGACCGCCTTTTTCATCAAGCAAGATATTCCAATCAGTCCATCCAACAGTTCCATTATTAAAATCATTTATCATAGAGCGACCGTAGCGTTCAGCATTCTTCCAGGTTTGATAACCATCCGGTCTAAAAGTTTCTGCGCAACCCTCTGTAAATAAAAGATGTTTGTCCGGATAAGATTCATAAACATTTTTTACATTGTTATACATCTCTTCTCCACCGGACCACGATTCATACCAGTGGAAGCCAAGTCCCCAAGCATATTTTGAAGCTTCCGGATCAGAAAATATTATATCTGCGCGATGATTTATTAAATCTCTGTTGTGATCCCATACAATAATCTTTTTATCACCCAAACCTTCATGCACCATTGTCGGTCCGAGAAAGTTTTTAAGAAAATCTCTTTCCTCTTCTGCTGTGAAAATACAAGATTCCCACTTTTGCGTTGCCATCGGTTCGTTCTGCACTGTAATTCCCCAAACAGGAATTCCTTCACTCTCATAAGCTTTAATAAATTTTGTAAAGTATGTTGCCCACGATTGATAATATTCAGGAAGAAGTTTACCGCCATGCAACATATTATTGTTATCTTTCATAAATGCTGGCGGACTCCACGGACTAGCAAATAACAATAGATTTCCACCTGCGGTTTCAATCGCTTTTCTGATAAGCGGAATACGGAATTGTTTATCGTGCTGAATGCTGAATGTAGTTAAATTTTTATCTTCATCAGAAACATAAGTGTAACTACCGGAGCTAAAATCGCAGCTATGAATATTTGTGCGAGCAAGAGTGTATCCGATGCCTTTATCTTTATCGTAGTAAGCGTTTAATAATTCCTGCTGTTTATCCTTTGATAATTTGGCAAACACTTCTGCGGAAGCATCCGTAATTGCTCCACCTATTCCAATAAATGTTTGGTATTGTTTATCAGGATTTACAAACACAGTAATTTCAGATTCTAATGGCTGCACTGCCAGTTTGAATGTTAGTTTATCTGTAACAGTTAATCTAAGATTGGTACTGTCAGCAGAAGTATAAACCGTAACATTTTTCCCATCCAGTTTATGTGGAATTAAAATTGTTGTCATCTGCTGTGAAGTCGAACAGCCGATTATTAAAAAAAGTGTTGCAAGTATTAGTAAGTAACTTTTCATTTTATTTATCTGTAATGATTAAAGTGAATAAATTTTAAAATGTTTTCTACACAAAATTAGCTAAAGTGATTTTTACAAAGTAGAGAATGAAAATATTTAAATTTCAAAAGTGTAGTACACCTTAGAAGTGTGCTACACTTCATTAAAGCTCTTTAACTAATCCGGAATATTTCCTTTCTATCTTAAATCCAAAGCGATAAAAATATTCGGGACGAAAGAACCCGGTTGTAACAAACTTTGTGTTATCAGATTTTATCCGGCTAAATAATTCATTCATCAAGCCCTCACTTATTCCTTTGCGGCGATAGCGATTGGATACAACAATCTTTTCCATATGCACCGTCTCTTCATCACTGCGGTAATAAAAAACTCCGCCGATAATAAAGCCGCGCTCTGATACTGCAACAAGGTACTGATGTTCCGGTCTAAAGTTTACGGTTAGATTTGCTTCAAGATAAAGCTGATGAAGTTTTGAGATTTCTTTTGGATTAATCGGATTTCTTATAATGTAAATGTTTCCATCATCATCCTGAACCTGTACAACAAGATTTGGATGAACCATCGTTTCTGTTTTAATTTTTATCAGTGCAGCAGAATCCGAAGGCTTAAGATGCGGATAACCTAAGCGTGTGATGAAATAAGTTTCCTTTTCATCAAGTTCAAATTCAAAGTGCAGAGATGAAATAAGCTGAAGCGATTCTTCTTTGGATATTTTACGATGTCTTTGCTTTGTTGCAAGCTCGCGTAAAACTTCTTTAAACCTTTGGGCTGAATTATAAAAAACAGTTTCAAGAAAAAATCTTGTTCTAACTGCGGGATATTGTTCTTCAAGATCAAACAGCCGGTAGGTTTCATAAAGTTCGTAAATCATTTCTGCCTGTGCAGAAAGCGATGCACTTCTGTTAAGGCTATACCATCGGTGAAATCTTTTTATGGCAAAATATAATTGTTTCGGCAGGTAGCCATGGCTTTTAACGTTGCGAAGAAAAGAATCGATACGATGAATCACATCGTCTTTCTTTTCGTATTCCGAATTATTTAACTCGCGTCTATATTTATTAATTAAATGAATTCCATCATCAATTCCTTCCGCTTCAATAATTCCGGAAAAGATAGCATTCCAAACAGATGCCTTTTTAATCTGCGGATATTTTTCTTCGGTTTGTTTAACAAAGCTTTGATAAAAATTCGTTATAAAGTCAAACGTGGATTTTGTCTTTTGCCTTTTAGAAAATGAGGTAATTATGCAGCCGGTTTGATAATCATGTGGTAATATAATAAGCTCATCCGGGGTTGTATCTGCAAGCTCCATTTTCATTTCGGATAATTTCCAAAACTTAACATATGCAGCAGCGGCATTCCAAACATAAAATTTCCAGAGGTTGCGCAGCTTTTCAAAAGTAGCTTCATCGTTACGTTTATACTCACGGCGTATAAATCTTTCAACAGATTCATCGCCAAAAAATTGTTCTGTCCATAAATTATATTCTTCCCACAAACCGCCAAGTTTTGCAGCAAGTTTTTCTCCATTCATCTCGGTGCCTGCGATAACTTTCCATTTTATTTCTTCTGCAATAGCTTCGGCAGATGCACTTTTGTTAAGATGAATGGCAAGATCAAATCCACCTTGAAATCTTGTTTGGACTGTAACACGGAAAATTATTCTCTCGTCAGATTCAGAATATTTACTTATCCAAACACCTGAAGGTAAAATATTATTGAGTGAAACCAGAACGCTTCCAGAAAAAAGAAAAATTGCTTCTCTTATTATTTGGTTTTCAGTAATTGCTTTTCTTAAAAGTGCCTGATCATTTTCTGATATAGCCTGATCAAAAATTAAAACATCATCCCATCGGTACTCTTCGCCTGTTTCAGGATCAATTGCTACTTTTTGATTAACACCAAGCCAGGCGGTGAATTGATTTCTTATTTCAAGCCTGGATTTTAACGCAATGCTGCTAAGTTCTTTTGTGCCGGCATCAAGTTCATGCTGAAGAAATAATCTTCTAATCCTTTCATAACTTAAAGGATGGTTAACGCCATAACTAACAAGAAGTTCAAAAAGATAGGGTACTGCAGTTTTGTTTAAATGTGTTTTAGAAGTAATTGATAAAACTTTTTTAGAAAGCACCGATTCAATTTCGTCAAGGTTTTCATCACCGCGGCTTACACTATTAATGGCAGCAATAATCCCGCTGTCAACAAAGTTATAATCTTTATCAACATATAAATCTAACAGACGGCAAAAATTTTCTTTTCTTAATGTTTGAAGTGCCGCTAAAAACATTTTACGTCTTATTCCAATAGGATTTATTAAAGATGGGCGCAAAGCAATTTCTACAGTAAGCTTATAATGATTTGCCTTTACGTCTTTCAATACTTCACTAAAGTAGAGTAAAGCCTTTTCATTATCGGCTTCTATTGATGATTGAAGCATTACTGTGGCGTAATGTAATCCTAATATCGAAATCTCTTTTGCAATAATTATTTCCGAAAAATTGTTTTTTAATTCCGCCGAAGCTTTCACTTCTGTTTTACGTTCAATAAACTCGATATCCGGTTGCGCTTCAGATTTCCTGAACCACTGAAATATTCCTTGTCCTGAAAATTCCGCTAACTCAATGTTACCAAGCCAGTAAAATGGATTTGTTAATATATCCTGAAGATCAATTTGTTTTGTGTTAATGCAATATGAATAATTTCCAATCAGAAAAATATTTTTTTCTTCATCAAGGTTTTTGATAGTCAAAGATGATTTCAGTTTGGGAATTGATAAAACATTCTCTTTAAGAAAAACATCCCGACTTAAAGCACCTTTTTCGCGCAAGAACCAATTAGGGATTTTAACTTCATACTTGCCAAATGGAAGAGAAAGATGATCTTTCTCATACATCGTTTGAATTACTTCCGAAAAATTTTTTTCAATTGCCCGGCGTTTATAAGTTCCCTTTGGTGTAAGCTCGTGATGTGCATCGTTAAACTGGCGATCAATGATTCTGAAATCAACAATTCTTTCGAAAGGTGCAAGAAAATTATTTACTGTAACGATTAGAGTTGAAAAATATTCCTGCCGCTGCTGTTCTTCCATATTTTTTAATGGGGATGTTGCAGTTTCAAAATCGGGATAAATCAAAACCGTATTAAATGGGCGATGATCTCCAACTAGATAAACCTGTTTTACAAATTCAAAATCACGAAAGAGATTTTCTATTTTCTGCGGCGCAATCGTTTCCCCGCGTACATTTTTATAAATCTCTTTTTTACGATCTATGATTTCAATAAACCCATCTTTATCCATTCTCATAACATCGCCGGTTGCAAGCCAACCATCGGCATCAAATGTTTCTTCAATCTTTTGATTGTAATAATTCAGCATCACGTAAGGACCGCGAATTAATATTTCTCCATCTTCGCTAAGTCTGATTTCAATTCCTGGCAACGCCTTGCCAAGTGAGTTCTCACGATACTGAAACGGCGGAGTCATCGTAATTCCACCCGTTGCCTCAGTCATACCAAATCCACTCATTAATTCAACACTATATCTCTGCAGAAATCTAAAAATATCCGGCGGAAGAAAACCCGCAGCAGAAAGTCCCCAATTAAGTTTTCCACCGGTTGCTTTTAAAACAGCTTCTTTAATTTTTTTATCATCATCAACTTCAATATCAATTCGCGCTGTTATGTATTCATAAAGCTGAATCCATTTTTTAGGAATAGAAATAAAAATTGTTGGTTTAACAAGCCGCATATTTTCAATCATAGTTTCAACAGCGGGATTTTCCATAAAACAATATTCAGCACCCCAGAAAATTGAACCCGTCATTTCGAACCATCTACCAAAAGTATGATAGAGCGGGAGGAAAGCTAAAAAACGATCTCCATCGCTTATGGCGGGAATTGCCATTGCGCGGCAAAATCTTTTGTACACAATGTTTGTGTGAGAAAACATTATCCCTTTGGGTTCGCCAGTTTACCGGATGTGTACATTAACGTTGCAAGTGAGTTGGGCTTTATATGAATATCATTTTTGATTTTATGATCGGAAGCCATCGCTTTAAATTCTTCAAAACTTATTACCCAATCTTCTGATGCGTTTCCTTTTAACATCACCACGGTTTTAAGATGCAGAGTTTCTTTTTTTATCGATCTGATTTTTGCAAGTTGTTTTTCATCGTCTGCAAATAATAATTGCGCTCTTGTCTGATTAAGTATGAAAGAGAGATGCTCAGAAACAGAGTTGGCAGGAATCATTGCGTTAACAATTCCTGATGTTAAACAGGCAAGATCGAGCATTACCATTTCTAAACTGTTTTCAAGCAGAAATCCAACTATTTTGTTTTCACCTGAAATTTCAAAAAGTATATGATTGATTGCTGAACGATAAGAGGAAACAATTTCAGAAGTTTTTTGCCAATTATAATCTATAGTGTGATCATCTTTAATAATTCTAAAAAGATTTTTCTTTTTGTATTGATCAACGCGCTGGTTAAATAACACATCAAACGTGTAATTGCTTTGAACGATAAGTGTGTGAATTAAATTATCCCATTTTCTCTCATCATAAATTTTCTGGAGGAAAGATGAATATCGAAAAAGATTTAGAAAGTTATGAATTATTGAAATAATTTTTTCATTCGATTGATTTGACAACGAATTAAGATACTCGCCAAAAGAAAAGAATAAATCCTTATCCATACTTTCCATAAACTGATTTGCAAGTTCACTGCTGAAAAGTCCGTTAAAAATATTTTGCCAGTTTTTTAATTCATCCTCAGAGTTAAGGTGTTTATCACTTACAGCGCGACTTAATTCAATACGAAGATTGATAAGAAGATCTCCAATCTCGTTGTTTTCTAAAGATGCTTTACCTGCAAGAAGTTTTTCGTTTAATTCCGCTAAAGATGAATTGGATACATTACTCATTTTTTACTTTTAAATAAGAGAATGAAAAATTGTTTTTAGGAATATAATAATTTATTAAGGAGAAAGTTTGTTTGGTTGATGGGTAATAAAAACGTCACGGAATGGGAGTCTGTCCGAATACTGTCATTCTGAATTTATTTCAGAATCTTATCCTTTGGAAATGTGATAATCTTAAGACCTTGAAACGAGTTCAAGGTGACAAATGCTAGTTCTCGGACAGACTCAT
>JAVHOU010000044.1:0-5365 GCA_036170275.1 Ignavibacteriaceae bacterium | reverse complement strand
AATCAAATACTAAGCTTTGGGTTTGGCAATGGATAACCTTAAAATCAGAAGTTAATTCCCGTGCATTTAATATAAGTACAGTTGCAAAAAAAATCGAGACCGACATATCAATTCCATCTGCCAAATTTGCAGTGCCAGAAAAAATTATTTTGAATGAAGTTGATCTTGACAATCTGGAAAACGAAATGAGAGAAGAAAATAAATGATTTCCTTTCTTCCGATTGGAGGCGGAAATGAAATTGGTGCAAATAGTTATTACATAAATTTTAACGGCAACGGAATAATTCTTGATTGCGGGATTCATCCTCAAAAAACAGGATTAGATTCACTTCCCAACTTTGATTTATTAAAAGATAGACCTATTGATTATTGTTTAATTTCGCACGCTCACCAGGATCATATTGGATCGCTTCCCTTTTTGGTAAAAAAATTTCCTTATGTAAAGATTATCACAACACCCCAAACAAGAGCGCTTGCCGAACTTACACTGCACAATTCGGTTTCAATCCTTAAAAAAGAAATTGAAGAAAAAGACTTTGAATTTTATTCGCACGATGAAGTCGATCTTTTAATAAAGATGATTGACTATAAACAATGTAAAAATGAGTTTGAACTCGATTCATTTCACCAATTAAAAGAAGCAAAAGTAAATTGCACTTTTTATGATGCGGGGCATATTCTTGGTTCAGCAGGAATTCTTCTTGAAAACACCAATCATAAAATATTTTATACCGGGGATATTAATCTCACAAATCAAACTCTTTTACTGAGTGCCAATCTACCTGAAACAAAAATTGATACGTTAATACTTGAGACAACATACGGTGCAACAGATTCGGAGTTGCTTTTAGATTGGAATTCAGAATCACTTCGTTTTGCAAAAGAAGCAAATAAAATTTTAAATAACGGCGGCTCAATTCTTATTCCCGTTTTTTCTCTTGGCAAGATGCAGGAAATGCTTGCAACAATCTGGCAGTTAATGTTAAAGCGAAAGATTACAACAGTAGATCTTTATACAGGAGGACTGGGAACAAAAATAAATCGATCTTATGATTATAATCGTTTTGTTGTTAACACAGTTGATAGCGAATTTGAATTGAACGCAATTCCGCAAAAAGATTATTATGAAATTTCAAATCCGGAAGAATTCTTTAAACATCCTTGTATCGTTCTTGCATCAAGCGGAATGATGATTAAATCCACATCATCTTTTACATTTGCGAAACGATGGCTTAAGCAAAAAGATTCTGCAATCTTTACTGTTGGATATATGGATACAGAAACCCCCGGTTATATAATTGCAAATTCTGAACGAGGAGATCAAATCCAACTAACAGAGTTTGATGAATTAACAGAAGTTAATTGTATAATTAAGAACTTTAAATTTTCTGCTCACGCAAGAAGAGAAGATTTGTTAAGGATTGTTGATAAACTAAAACCTGATAATGTTATTCTAACTCACGGTGATGAAGAAGCATTAGATTGGATGGGTAGTTCTATTCTTAAGAAGCATAAAAACATAAAAGTGTATATCGCTACTGTTGGAAAAGAAATTGAAATTATTTAGTTGATAAACCGAAGACATTAATTACTAATAACTTTTTACTTTCCGTGCCACACAATAGTTTTCTGAACACCATCTGCAAAAATACTGCCTGCTACAAATGCTTCTGTTCCGTCTGTCCACACTGCCCAATAATCTGTTTGTGAATCATTTAACGTTTCTATCCTCTGCCAATCAGCACCGTTAAAGTGATATACCGTTCCAAAATTACCAGCAATAAATATATTATCATCACTTGTTCCCCAAATTCCGTAAATGTATGCCGAAGTAATATTAAATATGTTTGTCCAGGAATTTTCTACATATTTATACACGCCGCCTTGCCCCACAGAATATAAAGCACCTGAAGGACTTCTAAATAATTCTTCACCAAACTTTCCAAAATTTGTAGAATCTTTTTTTAACCAAACTGCATTTACTTTCTCAAAAAAGTAATAGGTCAAATCACTCATATCTTCAAATGATCTATAACCAACTAAATAAGACACGTTTGCCCCTGCATTAACTGATTCAATATGAAAGGATCGACCCGCTGGCACTTGAATATCAATAGAATCCTTTTGCCAGGCACTGCCATTAAAACTATAAAGCGTATTGTATCTTCCTCCTGCTATTATGTTAGACGCCGAAGAACCTTGTATATCACGGAGGGACCCTCCATTGTAAACATTTACTTTTCTCCAGGCAGTTCCATCATAATGAATTATAAGGCTTGAATCTATAAAATTTGGAGGTGGATTTGGGTTGATTCTTATGGATGATCCAGCTGCATAAATATCTAAATTATTAATACCAAATACAGTAGTTAAATCAAATGCCCCTGGAATTTGCCCCCCCTTCGATTGACTGAGAATAACATCATTCCATTTATTACCATCATAATGCCACATCACCCCATCATTTTCACTTGCATGTCCAACAACATACACATCTTTAGGTGAACTCCCCCACATATCATACATCAAGGTTTGGAAGAATCCAGGATATGCAATTGTGTCGGCAGTCCAGCTATAAGTTCTTGGGTCTTTTGGCGGGGTAATTTCTACACCTTTTTCTTTGCAGCTTGTAACACCTAAAATTATTAGTAAAATTATTATTATTTTCATTCTGTTTTACTTTCCGTGCCATACAATTGTTTTCTGAACACCATCTGCAAAAATACTGCCTGCTACAAATGCCTCCGTTCCCTCTGTCCATACAGCAAAATAATCTATTTGAGAATCATTTAATTCTTCTATTTGTTTCCAGTCTGTACCGTTAAAGTGATATACTCTTCCACCATTGCCAACTGCAAATATATTTTTATCACTTGTTCCCCACATTGAGTTAATAGGATATGTTGATGGAAAAAAATAATCCCAGGATGAATTGCTATATTTGTATATGCCTTCAGAACCAATAGAGTATAAATTTGGCACACTGCTCTGATTCAGTCTGTCCCCAAATTTAGTACCACTACTGTTGGTCATCAAATCCTGTATAGTCCAGGTATTGTTCACTCTCTTATAAAAATATGTTATTGATTCTGCAGTATTATTGTTAGTACTATTGCCTATCAAATAAAAATTTGAATTATATGAACTTATTGAACTTACCTGAAAAAAATATCCTTCAGGTACTGTAACATTTATGGAATCTGTTTCCCATCTGCTTCCATTGTAATGATACAATTTTTTCTCCCATCCTCCAGCCCAAATTTCGGAAGAGTTTCCATATATATCGCCCAACAATCTTCCATTGAACACATTTACTTTTCTCCAGGCTATACCATCATAATGTATGATAAGACTTGAATCTATAAAAGTTGGTGGTGGTTTAGGGTTATATCCTATTATTCTTTCTCCCGCAGCATATATATCTGTACTGCTGAAGCCATAAATGCTAGTTAAATCAAAAGCCCCTGGAATCTGTCCCCCTTTTGCAACACTAAGTTTTATATCAATCCAACTATTACCGTCAAAATGCCACATTACTCCATCATTGTCACTGGCATGTCCAACAACATACACATCTTTAGGTGAACTCCCCCACATATCATACATCAAGGTTTGGAAGAATCCAGGATATGCAATTGTGTCGGCAGTCCAGCTATAAGTTCTTGGATCTTTTACTGGTTTTACTTCAATACCCTTATCATTACAACCAGTATAAAGCAGAATTATTATTAAAATTACAGTATAAAAATTTCTTGTAAAGTGCTGTTTTGAGTATTTATAAATTGTGTTAAGGCATGTAAAATTTTTTATTTTATTCTCCTTCTTGAATAACGAATGCATTATAAAATTTGCTCTGTTAATGTGGTAGGATTTTTATGCAAAAACAAAACCTCAGTAAATATGATTATAATTTAGTTAAATGCATCAGCTATTTCAATAATGCTAATGAGAACAATAATACTGCTTGAATGTAATCTTAACTTACAACAAAGGAGACACACTAGATTAGGTAGCAAGAACAATCTTAAAAAGAGGAAAAATATTTAGTTATTTATGGCTTAAAAAGGCAAGGAAATAATTTTTTTTAATTGCCAAGCGCAAACAATTATTTTTTCTTTGTATATTTGAGGCAGCAAAAATTCATTTTCCTTTTTTGACAGAAGGAAATTCAAAAAACATTTATACAGTTTATCTCAGGAGGAGAAAATGTCCCGCTTGAAAAAACAAGTCCAGGATAAGATCGAAGCCTGGCGCCCGCGCACAACACGCCTACTTAAAGAATTCGGAAAAGTAAAAGTTGATGATGTTGATATAAGTCAAATCATCGGCGGTGCAAGAGATATCAAAAGTCTTGTTACAGATATTTCTTACCTTGACCCATTTGAAGGAATTCGCTTTCGTAGATTTACAATTCCCGAAGTGCTTGAAAAACTTCCTAAAGTTCCCGGTGGAGAAATGCCTTATGTAGAAGGATTTTTCTTTTTCTTATTAACCGGCGATATTCCATCAGCAGAAGATGTGAAGGAAGTAGCTGAAGAGTTTAAGAAAAGATCAGCCGTTCCTAAATATGTTTTTGATATTTTAAAGACGATGCCAAAAGATTCGCATCCAATGGTTATGCTCTCAACTGCAATTCTTGCTATGCAGCGCGAATCAGAATTTGTAAAAGAATATAACACAGGTAAACTTAAAAAGAATGATTACTGGTCTCCAACTTATGAAGACGGATTAAATCTTCTTGCAAAATTACCGGAGATTGCAGCATTCATTTACAGACTAAAATATAAAGATGGAAAAATAATTGCTTCTGATCCTAATCTTGATCTTGGCGGAAACTTTGCACACATGATGGGTATTGCAAAGCCTTACGACGATGTTGCAAGAATGTATTTTATTCTTCACAGTGATCACGAAAGCGGAAATGTTAGCGCACACACAGGACACTTAGTTGCAAGCGCACTCTCTGATCTTTACTACTCAATCTCTGCAATGGCAAATGGACTTGCAGGACCATTACACGGACTTGCAAACCAGGAAGTTCTTGCATGGATACAGGGCGTTTATAAACAAATGGGCGGTAAAGTACCTACTGAAGAAGAAATGAAAAAATTTGTTTGGGATACTTTGCAGGGCGGACAAGTAATACCAGGATTTGGTCATGCAGTTTTAAGAAAAACCGATCCTCGTTATATGGCACAAAGAGAATTTTGCTTAAAGCATTTACCAAAAGATCCATTATTCCAGTATGTTGATTTACTCTTTAAAGTTGTTCCTCCAATTTTGTTGGAACAAGGCAAAGCAAAAAATCCGTGGCCAAATGTTGATGCACAATCAGGTGTTATACAATGGTATTATGGATTAAAGG
>JAVHOU010000043.1:0-22878 GCA_036170275.1 Ignavibacteriaceae bacterium | reverse complement strand
CCCAGCCAAATCTTTGCAAAGCCTCAATAACGCCTTTGCTGAAAAGAATAAATCTTTCGTCTTCATCCATATCGTTTGTATAGATTCTGCCGCGACTGAAGTAATGCGGGCAATCAATAAAATTTACTTCAATATTGCTGTTGGGTAATTTTGCCTGATGAAGATGAACCGAACGATCAATTCCATTAACGCGGATTGTCATTTCTCCAATTGTCCAGTTGTAACGCAAGCCGTATTTGGATTCGTCTATCAAGTGATATTTGGGAAGAAAAATCTTTACTTCGCAGCCAAGTTTTTCTAAAGCTTTAGGAAGCGAACCGGCAACATCGGCAAGTCCACCGATTTTTGCAAAAGGCATACACTCTGTTGTAACAAAAGCTATTTTCATATTGAACAATCTGCAATGTGTCATCCTAAGCCTGTCGAAGGATGACGATTAAAAATGTGAATGTCACATTTCGACAAGCTCAATGTGACAAGAGGAATGATTAAACAATTATTTTATTTTCTTAAGTGAATAATAAGCTATAATAAATTAAATTTCACTTGTAATGCAAAAAGAGGTTTAAAGAATAACGAATATCGAACAAGGAAATTAGAATAGCGAAGTGAAACGCAAATACTTTATTATTCAAAATTCGACATTCGGTGTTCATTATTAAAATATAATTTATATTAAAAGGAAGTGATAAATGAAAAAAACAATCAGTGGCTTATCAGTATTTCTCGAAGGAAACAATAAAAACAAATCAATAATCTTTATACACGGCTTTCCATATGATCACGCAATGTGGCAAGCACAAATAGAAGAGTTAAGCGAAAGATATTTTTGTGTTGCCTATGATATTCGTGGACTTGGCGAATCTCCTGCAGGTGATGGACAATTTACGATGGAATCTTTTGTTGATGATCTTGAAACAATTATCAAAGAACTGAAATTGAATAAACCTATTTTGTGCGGGCTATCGATGGGCGGTTATATTGCTTTGCGTGCGCTTGAAAGAATGGAAGAAAAATTTTCAGCGGTTATCTTGTGCGACACAGGATCAGGATCAGACAGTAACGAAGGCAAATTGAAACGTTCCGCAGCAATTAAAAGAATCAACACGGAAGGATTAGCTCCTTTTGCGAAAGATTTTATTACAAACTGCTACGGTGATCTTTACAAACAAAATCATAAAGAAGATTTTGAAAAAAGAATTACAAAGTCTTCTACTTTTAATCCGGTTGGTGTTAAAGGAAGTTTGCTTGCAATGCTGAGTAGAAATGATACAACAGAATATCTTAGCAAAAGTAAAATTCCGGCACTTGTAATTTGCGGTGAGATTGATGCACTAACTCCACCAGCAGTTATGAAAGCGATGGCGGATAAAATTAATGGTGCAGAGTTTATCATTATAAAAAACAGTGGGCATATGAGTCCGATTGAAAATCCAAAAGAAGTTGATGAAGCGATTAAAAAATTTTTAGACAGATCGTGAAAGTCATTTCGACCGAAGGGAGAAATCTGGACGCAGTAGACAGACAGATTTCTCAGTCGAGGACTCCTTCGAAATGACCAACCCTAAGTTTTTAAGAGGTTCACTAAAAGTATTGGAAATAAAAACATCTATAGACTCAATTTAAAAATGCTTCGAATGCATAATCACAGAGAATAGAAATTATTTAAGAAAGTCACCATCAACAATTAAAAGTTTAACTTTTTCTTTAGCAACAGATCGATGTGAACTAAGATCATCAGAAACGATATAAGTCATTCCGGCTTTTAATAAATGTTTCTCGCCGCTTTCCTGTTCATTCAATACCTCACCCTCCAGACAGTGAACAATGTGTCCCTTTTTGCACCAATGATCAGCAAGATAACCAGCGCTATATTCAACAATGCGGACACGCAAACCATCAAATTGTAATGTTTGCCAGAATGATGTTCCTGTTTCTCCTTTGTGTTCCTCTTTAGATATTGTGTTCCAATCGATTACTTGAAAAGGTATGCTACTCATAAATCATCTCTCAGATTTTTTAAGTAGCTTATAAAAAACAAGAGGAGCAATTGTTGTCCACACCAAAAATAAACTCCAAACTCTGCCTTCTGCAATATTATAATCGTGTAAAAGTTTTTGCCAGGAGTTTCTCATTACATAGTGACCAAAACCAAACTCAAATAGAATTGTTAATACAAGCCAGATAAGTCCAACAAGCAGTGCATGTTTTGCAGATTCCATTTTCCATCTTTTAAAAATGAAATAAAAAATTATCCCGAAGAAAATAATTCCTGTTGCTGTTGATATCTGATGAGCAAGAAGATCGCCAACAAATTTTTTATAAGTTGCTTCTCGTAATATTCCATTTAGAATTCCAACAAACGGAAAAGCAAACCACCAAAGAATATGTTTGTAAATAGTTTTCATAAATTTTAAGATTAGTAAGGCGTACTAGTTTATTAAACTTTTCATTTTTAATTGCTGGGAGCTTCTCAATTATTTGCTCGACATTCCCGTAAAAACAACAAGCCGTTGGTTTTACTGTAGATTTCCGCTTTCATTGGAGTGGCACTTTTCTAAAACTTAATTTTTCAGAATTCGCCACATTTTAATAATTAATTTTTGGTGTACTATAAGTATTTGTCGTTGATGTGTTTAATCCTCCAAGCACCGATAGTGTAATTTGAGATTCAACGCCATTTTCCTTTCCGGTTGGAACTTTTAAATTTGAACTTACAGACATTTTCATACCTACATCAACACTGTTGTCATCACCCACAGTAATTTGTCCACCCATTTTAACGCCAGCTCCTATTAAGCCAAAATTAGCAGATAAACCCAAACCTACAAACATTGTTGTTGTTTTATGTTTGAAATTTCTCTTAACAGATCCGGCAAAACCCTCTGTACATCCCAGTTCAACGCTTTCGCAGTCTAAACCAACGTAACAAAAAAACAATGGGATTTTAAGTTTTGTTTTATCAGTACAATTATTTGCATCGGGATCTTTTTTATTTATATCGTCAGGCTTTTCCGTAAAAGGGACCAAAAATATTGAACAATCCCCGCCGCAATCATTATGTGCAAGCCATTGAAAAGGCTGAGGATAGGCACTGTAGCTATTACCAATAATGGATAGGGCAACCCGTTTAATTTCATAAGCATATAATCTGCTCCAATATGGGCTGTATATTTTTGCGAGCCAGGGACCGCTGAAGCCATAGAGATCATCAAGAAGTTTGGTTTGCCTTTTTACCATACCACCAAATTCATTTCGGTAATCTTTGTAAGCTTGTCTTAAGATGTCGTTGAATTTATTGGCACTTGGGCATTCTTTTAGGCAATAGTCTCTGTGGCATTCTTCCAGACAAATATCACTAGTACAACCTTCAACACAGCTTGCATATTCTTTGGCATAGTCTCCGTAGTTTTTTATGTAAATTTCTTTAGCATCGTTTACCCGTTGTGTAATCTCATCGATAGATTTCAGGTACTTTTTGTCCTCCAGGGCTGAAAAGTTTAAAAACATTTCTGTGATACAATCTAAGGCAAAACGTTCGTTGGGATAATCACGTAGTATGGCATCGGGCGGCAGCACCGGTTGTTGTTTGTGTATCTCCAGAAACTTTTGGACAGACGAAATCATATAACCGTGGAACTCATTATATGATTGAACAGCATTTGCCCATCCGCCGCCATCGAGCCAATCCTCAACTCTTTGACAATCTGGAAAACCAGGCATTTTTAATTTAGCAATATCAAACGTTGGTTGATCATCACCCCCAGAAGAAGTTGTCTGTTTTTTTACTTCGCCCCAGAATTCTTCTTTCGATTCCATTTCATCTTTGCCGGAAGTGCCCGTGTATTGCTGTTGTATCTGTGCAAAGTTGTTCGAAGCTTGATTGTATGAGGCGCCCATACCCTTTACGCCGGCAAAAAGCTCTACAATAGCGTCCTGTAATCGATTCTGCCTGATATAAAGATCACATAATGCCGAATGAGCCTGTCCAAAATCGGGATTATACTTAAGCGCTTCTTTGTAATACGATTCAGCCTTTACAAAATCACCCAATTCGAAAAAACTATTTCCAAGTTGTGTAAGTACTACAGGGCTTCCTGAAAATAATTTATTTGCATAAAGCAATACAGGTATTGATGTATCGATAGAATCAATGATTCGTAAATATCCCCCGAAATTATTAATGCACAGGGTATCGCTTGGAAATTTCTTAACTGCTGTTGCCAGGTAAACACAAGCCATATTATGGTCATTACCAAAGGTGATCAAAGAGGCACCAATATTAGTTAATCTTCTAACCGCTTGTAAATTAAATTTCTCACTTTCAGTCTGTTTATAATCCTGACTAAAATTATTTTTTTGAACAGCATCCAATAATTTATTTGAGCGATTAAAGAAACGATTTGCAATAGAGACAATATTTTCTTCTGTAACCGCGCCTTTAATTTTGTAGTCTCGACTAACACTTTTCTCCGGCTTTTGAGTATCCTTGTTTTGCTGCTTGTCGCCAATAGGAAGGTTTTGAATGTTTGGTCCACCTACTTCATTTAGCAGCTTTTGTATTTCATCTTTACCTTTTTTAGCCTCTTCTGGATTATCCCAATTTGTACTTTTCCTAATTTGTGCAATTTTTTGTTTTATTTGATTGATCTTGTCGGTCTGTGCGGTGGGTTGGAATATTGCAAAAAAGAATAGGCATATAAATAAAAGATATTTCATTTTTAATTTGCTTTCTTAATGTTAATCGGAAGTAGGTACATATTTAAATATTGATTTAAGCTTAGACACATAGCCCTCAATTGCCCGTAACGCCTGAACTCCGGAAGCGGAGGCATCTTGATTTATTCCTGTTGTTGCTTTATTTAATTCCGAAGTCAATTCATCAAACCGATTATAATCAACCATTGTGGATTTAATATTAGTCAGGCGGTTATTCAGAATATCATAATAACGTAAATTTATTTTGTTGCAATACTCTTCATCACTAACATCTTTTAATTCCTTTAGTTCAAGAGAATTTTCTTTATCCAACTCTGCCAATTGATTGTTAAAATATTGCTTGTCAGAAGAAAATTTTTGAATAAGCAATTGCTGTTCACTTGTAAGTTCATAAACATTCATATTGTTTATTTGCTGTGTCTTACCAGAATCCTGATTAGCCTGAGCTGTTAACATTTGTTCTGTTGAGTAAGCTTCTGCCCAAGCTTGCCGCCCTTCCTTGCTCATATTTTTTAGTTTTTTTACTTCTTCCAAAGAAAGGTTTGCTTTTTCATTTAGCCCCTTATTAACCATTGCGTTCTTTTCGGCTTCGCTCATTTCCTTATTCTTAAGCTTTTGCATATCAGCGTCAGACAATCCATTTTCCTTGGCAAAATGATTTTTAATCTGTTCCTGAGAATTATTAATGTTAGTTTCAATTGCTTGTTCTTTAAGATCAATTTCATTTAATAATTCCTGATCAGCTTTGTCAACCGCATCAAGATATTTATCTTTTTGTTCTCTTGACATTAAACAGGGATTGTTAGGCAAGAAAGGAATTTTTGAAAGAAAAACATTAGTATCGGTCTGGGCAAAAGTGAATGTAACAAATATGCCCGATAAAATAATAGTTGATAAAGTTTTCATATTATTTATTCTTTCATTTGAATAAACAAGTAACATTAAATAAATAGAAGAGAGGACATCTTTACTGATAAAAAGATGTCATCTCTATATTAAAAAACTTTAAAGCAAAATAAATTCCCACGTGCCTTGCCGCCAGGCAGGCTTTCGTGGGAATAGCAAAAGTAATAATTCGGAAGATTGCTAAACACTATAGTTTTATAAACTCAACTCTTCGGTTAAGAGCTTTGTTAACACCGCTATCATTCTTGGCAACAGGTTCGCCTTCACCCTTACCGTCAGTTTCAATCCTTGCAGCATCAACCCCAAAATCTTTTACTAAAGCATTTTTTACAGAAGCTGCACGGCGTTTTGATAAATCTAAATTTGATTTATCATCACCATCTGAATCAGTGTGACCAACAATTTTTATTTTTACAGTTGGATTTTCTGTTAGCACTGTTGAGATTTCTTTTAGTGTACCGTATGATTCTGACTTTACTACGTCTTTATTTACATCAAAATAAATTCCATAACTCACAAGTTTACCTTCCGTGAGAAGCTTGCTTCGCATATCTGGTGCAGCATCAGTAATTCTTAAATTGGATATGTATGAACCGGAGGAAGCGCCCCTGCTTAATCTAAAGCAAAGCCGGTTTAGTTTAACACCATCATAGATATTTGTGGGCATATCAAGAACTTTGGCTTGTTGGTGATAAATTCTTACTCTTCTGCCCTGAACCCAAATGATAACGTGATTTACCTTTTCAGCAACAACAGGATTAACAGTAGATTTACCCACTATGTTATCGCTCTCACCTGTTTTATAGCCCCAGGTATTCCAATTCTCTTTTTCAATTGAAATCATTATACCGCCATTTCCAGGATGGGGACCATTGTCCATTTCTTTATGCTTATCTTCTCCATACAGTAGAAGACCCGCCGCAATACGTCCACCAGTTTTTTTAGGAACTATATCAAACTCAATAATAAAGTTCTTGGGGAAATCAACATTTTTTAATAAGAAATAATTTCCATCGGTACTATTAAGATTGAACCAATTCCCCGGGGCGATGCTCAATGTATTAATCTCACCTGGTGCATTAGTAGTCCACAAAGCAGGAAAATCACCAACGGCATCCTGGCTGAAATCATCGAAAACAATTATCTTTTCGCCAGGCACAAAATCATATTTGGAACTTGCCACCAGCTTCGGATCTTCCTGAGGTTCTTTACCGTCAGAAGTTTTTACGTTATCAGTTTTCTGCACATCTTTATTTTGATTCTGTTGATCATTTTTGGTTTTATCGTTGCTTTGTTTTTGCTCATCTCCACTACTCTCGACCTGCTTTTCAACTTCATCATAAGCTTTATCAACACCCTTGTTAACTTTATCTTCAACCCTTTTTTCGCCTTCCTTTTTAATTTTTTCTTCAGTCTTTTTTTTCAGTTTATCAAAAAACTGAGCTTGCGTGGTTTGGGTAAAACCAAATGTGAGTATTAAGAAAAAAACGAAATACAGCTTTTTCATTTTATACACCCTTAGTTTGTTTTTAAATACTTTATTTAGAATTCTATTAAATCATTATCAAAATTTCTATTAAGAAACCTTTATATACTTGGAAGCAAGCGTTCCGCAAATCGGACAATTAACTTCAGGCTTACCGAACTCAATATGTCCGCAAACGGGGCAAAGATAAAATTCTGTTTCTTCTAAATCCTTGCCTGCTTCGGCTGCTGCTAGTGCAAGTTTATAAAGTTGTGCATGAACATCTTCGGCACCAACGGCATACTTAAACATTCGCTTTGCTTTGTGATTATCTTTCTCTGCTTGCTCAAGCATTGGCGGATACATTTCTGTGTACTCGTAAGTTTCGCCTGCGATTGCTGCTTTTATATTTTCAACAGTTGTTGCGACACCATCTAAAGCACCAAAATGTCCTTCGGCATGAATTCTTTCTGCCTCGGCGGTGGTATTAAAAAGTTTTGCAATGTTTGGAAATCCATCTCGCGCGGCTTTTTTTGCAAATGCACGATATTTTTGGTTAGCTTGGCTTTCACCTGCGAAAGCTTCTTTGAGGTTTTCTTGTGTGGTTGGCATTTCATTTCTCCCTGAAATTATGCGGTCAAATACTCTGAAAAATAAATTTCAGACGATTAACATTTCCAATGTAATAATTTTCTAAACAATTGGAAACAAAAAATATTAATAAGTCACCTTACGCAGAAAATATGAAAGAACACCAATTGTCATTCTGAACTTGTTTCAGAATCTTCTTTCCCTAAGATTTTTAGGTACTGAAATGAATTCAGTATGACAACTGCGTAAGATGAATTAATAATTAAATTACTACGGCTTTTAGAGCCTGTGTGATAATTATGTTTTGTCATTTCGACCGTTAAGGAGAAATCTTAATGCACGTTAAATTCAAAAGATTTCTCAGTCTCCCAAAGGGATGCCTATGGCAGAGGACTCCTTCGAAATGACTTTGCATTAATATTTACGTAGCCTCTGAAAGTCGTGGCTATTAAAATTTTTATTCCGCATAAAGTGAGTTACTTAATCAAAGTAAGGACGTTTGTAAGTTAAAGCCGTGGGAAACTCTGCAATAAACATTTTTTTTATTTGTTTTATTGTTGTAAGCAAAGAAAGCGTTTCAGATTCCAACCCAAGTTTTTGTTGAAGAAGATTATTTAAAGCATTAATACAATTTTCAATTCCCACAAAAGCTATGCGGGCAGATACATTTAACATCTCTTCATCTATTTCCGCAATTTCCAGATCTTTTGTTTTTGATAGTTTGTGTTTATTCCAATAACACATTCTTATCTTTACATGTATTTGCGGTGTGTACCAGCCAAGCGTATCTAAATTTTGCTGTAAAATACTTTTTGGATTTTTTTCACCAAGCTCATCAGTATATTTTGATTTTAGCAGATCGTAATATTTATAAAAATCCTTAAACAGTTTTTCTGACAACAATATCAAAGGATTATCAGCATTCTTTAAAAATGTAGATGGTCGTTCATCATCATCAATTTCTTCTTTAAAAAACTCTTTTTTAAAGTCATCATCGTCTTCGTCCTCTTTATCATCTAAATCAAAATTATCTTTCTCAAACTCATCAAATTCCTCATTTTCTTCATCCATAAATTTATTTATATGATCGAACGCTTCCTTAAAATCATCAGCTAAATCTTTAGCAAGAATATCCGGATCATTTTTGTTTTCATCTCTTAAAATGTGTTTTATTTCTCTTTCAGCCTCTTGCTTAAACAGCAAACAGCGATTTGTATAGGAACATTTTTCGCACCAGCGGTCACAATAATTGTAAATGCCGGAAATATTTTCGTGCATAAAGTTTAGTTCGTTCATAAATTATAATCCATTAACTTTTGATTCGAATGTTCCGCACTTAAATTCTTTTTCATTTCGTTGATCAAATCGATTAAGATCGCAAAGAATGTTTTCTTCATCGTCTTCAACATCATTGAATTTGCAAAGCACACATAATCCAGGTTTAAAAATTGAATGAGTATTTATTGGATTTCCGTCGTCATCAAAAATTCCACCTTCCCCGAAAAATACCTTCATCCATTTAATTTACTCTTTTTTTTCTTCGTAATTTATTTCTTTTGTTTGCACGCTTGATTGTCTTTAATCTATACTTTTCATCTTCATGGTATCTGTTTCTTGCCGCTGATTTTGTTTTTTCATGATACTCTTTATCCAGATGGTATTTCTCTGCGTAATATTTTTTTGTGTATTCCCTAAATTCAGCGTTTTCCTGATAAAGTTTTTTGCGCTCAGCTAAAATTTTCTTTCGGTTTTTTTTATAATATGTTGACTGGTAATTCTTCTTTGATTTACTCATAATCAAACCATTATCTATTGATTTAATAAAAGTTTACTTCATGACTAACATACATTCCATCTTTATAATTAAACTTTGCGCTAAAAAACTTTTCTTGGTACAGCCAGGGAATAAAAATTTTATCGCCATCCCACAGATTTAATTCTATAAGCTTGTCGTTTTTTATCCAGGCAAGATTTCCTTCTGGCGAATCAATTAAATTTCCCTCAAACTCATCAGCAATAAAAAGAAAAACATACCAATCATCTTTTCCATCAAACAAAGGAAAGGTTATAAAGCCCTTCATTGTTACGGATTTAACTTTTAATCCACACTCTTCTTCAATCTCTCTTATTGCACATTCTTCGGGTGATTCGCCTTGCTCAAACTTTCCGCCAAGGCCATTCCATTTTCCCTCGTGATAATCATTTTCTTTTTTTACCCGATGAAGCATCAGTGTAGAATTTGTTTTTCTGTCTGTTACATAACAGAGTGTAGCGAGTTTCATAATGATTTAAATTTCCTGTAAAAATTTATGCTATTGAAAAATACACTAAAGCAATATAAGTTCTTATTAATAATAAATCATAAAAATATTTTTTAAGATTTTTATTTTTCTATTTGCAGATTTAGTGTATACATATAAATTAACAACTGAAATAAATAAGTTTTATCGGAGAAAATTTATAATGAGCTCAGAAAAAAATAATGATCATTTGAAAGATGGAAAAGGAAAAATGCTTTTAATAGAAGAACAAAATTATTTTAGCTCAGAGTCTCTTTCCCTTGCTAGGAAAAAGAAAAAAGATGAAAATGATGATTACGATGACGATGAGGAAGACGATTTTAAAGAAGAAGAAGATAATGAAGATGACGACGATCTCTTTGATGATGAGCCAGACGATGAAGATGACATATTTAAAGATGATTTCGAAATAGATGAAGACGATCTTTTTGATGACGAAGAGAAGGCGTCCTTTAGTTGGATATAAGAATTAGGAGTGAGAGTAAGGGTAAAGGTTTTTACTCCCAATCTTATTTACACCAATAATCTTTTCAGTACCCCAGATATAATTCCTTTAGCAGATAGTTTTTGACATAATCACTAATGCCATCTTCAAGTGAATTGGTGGCTTTTTTATAGCCCGCCGTCCTTATCTTATTTAAATTAGCTTCAGTAAAGTACTGATACTTCTTGCGGAGATGTTCAGGCAAATCAATAAATTCTATGTTAACGGGTTTTCCAACCGCATTAAATAAAGCAGTAACAAGATCGATCCATGTTCTTGCTTTGCCAGCACCAACATTAAATATTCCATTCCTATCCGGATGATCAAGGAAATATAAAGTCATATCAACAGCATCTTTAACGTAAACAAAATCACGCATCTGCTCGCCGTCTTTATATTTTGGATTTAATGATTTGAACAAACAAACTTTACCTGTATCGCGGACTTGCTCAAATGCTTTATGCACAACCGAACGCATATCATCTTTATGATATTCATTTGGTCCGTAAACATTAAAATATTTTATTCCAGCTATCTTATCTAATACTTTATTTCGCTTTGCCCAAAGATCAAAAAGCTGCTTGGAGTAACCATACATATTAAGCGGACGCAAAGTTTCAAGTTTTAATTCATCATCATCAAAACCAAGCGAACCATCGCCGTAAGTTGCCGCTGATGATGCGTAAATAAATCTAATTTTTTTTGAAATACAATATTTTGCAAGCTCCCGTGTATAGAGATAATTATTCGAGAAAAGATGATCAGCATCCTTTTCTGTTGTTGATGAGTTCGCGCCCATATGAATTATTGCTTCAATGGGAAACTCAACTGTATCTTCAACAACCGCTGAAATAAAATCATCTTTATGAATAAACTCCTGGAATTTTAATCCAACTAAATTCTTCCATTTATCTGTTGTGCCGAGTTCATCAACAATAATAATTTTATCATTTCCCAGTGTATTTAATTTCCAAACGATAGCGCTGCCAATAAAGCCTGCGCCGCCTGTAACTACTATCATACTAATTATATCCTTTGTTTTTTGGGCACGCCAATTTAGTTATATTTGCTCAGCTTTTAAAGAATTAACGAATGATTATTCCGATAACAATAGAAAGATAAAAAATTTTTATGTCAGTAACTGTTAATAATTTTAAGAAGATACTCGGGGAAAGAATATTACTGCTTGATGGTGCAATGGGAACAATGATCCAGCACCACAAATTATCTGAAGAGGATTTTCGGGGGAAGAGATTTAAAAATCATCTACACGATCTTAAAGGGAACAACGATTTACTATGTTTAACCCTGCCTAAAATAATTAAAGAAATTCATCGCGCATATTTTGAAGCAGGCGCAGATATTGTTGAAACAAATACATTTAACGGCACGCCAATTTCGCAATCTGATTATCATACGCAGCATCTTGTTTATGAAATAAATTTTGAAGCGGCAAAGATTGCCAAAGAAGTTGCAGATGAGTTTAATAGAATAGAGTCAAACAAGCCAAGATTTGTTGCCGGGGCACTTGGACCTACAAACAAAACACTTTCTCTTTCACCAAATGTAAATGATCCCGGTTATCGTGCTGTTACTTTTGATGAAATGGTTGATGCATATTATGAGCAAACACGAGGACTTGTTGATGGCGGCGCAGATATACTTCTTGTTGAGACGATCTTTGATACACTTAATGCAAAAGCAGCAATCATAGCGGTTCAAAAATATCTTGAAGAAAAAAAACTTGAACTTCCGCTGATGATATCAGGAACCATTGTTGATATGAGCGGAAGAACATTATCGGGACAAACGGTTGAGGCATTTTATATATCAATATCTCATGCAAAAAATCTTGTCAGTGTTGGATTAAATTGTGCACTTGGTGCAAAACAAATGCGTCCTTTTGTAGAAGACTTATCTAACATATCTGATAAATTTATTTCTGTATATCCAAATGCGGGATTGCCAAATGAAATGGGCGGCTATGACGAAACACCAAGTTCGATGGCGAATGTGTTGAATGATTTTCTTGCAAGCGGCTTTGTAAATATTGTTGGCGGATGCTGCGGTACAACTCCGGATCATATTAAAGCAATAGCAGAAATAGTGAAACATCACAAACCTCGTGTTCCAAAACTGCAAGAAGCATATTTAAGATTAAGCGGACTCGAGCCGGTTATTCTTCGTCCTGATTCCAATTTTATGAATATCGGTGAACGTACAAATGTAACAGGATCAAAAAAGTTTGCCCGGCTTATTAAAGAAAATAATTATGATGAAGCACTTTCCGTTGCCCGCGATCAGGTAGAAGGAGGCGCACAAGTTCTTGATATAAATATGGATGAGGGAATGCTTGATTCTGAAGCAGCGATGACAAAATTTATAAACTTACTTGAAGCTGAACCCGATATTGCAAGGCTTCCGATAATGATAGATTCATCTAAGTGGTCTGTTATTGAAGCCGGATTAAAGTGTTTGCAGGGGAAGGGAATTGTCAATTCAATTTCAATGAAAGAAGGCGAGGAAGTTTTTAAAGAGCATGCAAGGAAAGTTTTAAGTTACGGTGCAGCAGTTGTTATTATGGCATTCGATGAAAAAGGTCAGGCAGATACTTTTGAACGAAGAATAGAAATTTGCAAGCGAGCGTATAAAATCCTTACCGAAGAAATTGGATTCCCTCCACAGGATATTATTTTTGATCCAAACATTCTTGCTATTGCAACGGGAATTGAAGAACATAATAATTATGCCGTTGATTATATCGAAGCAACAAAATGGATAAAACAAAATCTTCCTTTTGTAAAAATAAGCGGCGGCGTTAGTAATCTTTCATTTTCTTTTCGTGGTAATGATGCTGTGCGTGAGGCAATGCATTCAGCATTTCTCTTCCATGCGATAAAAGCTGGAATGGATATGGGAATTGTAAATGCTGGTCAACTTGCACTGTATGAAGAAATTCCAAAAGAACTTTTAGAAAGAGTTGAAGAGGTAATTCTTAACAGACGACCCGATGCGACAGAAAGATTGATAGACTTTGCGGAAACGATTAAGAAAAAAGATAAGACTGCTGAAGATGAAAAAAAAGAAGATTGGCGAAATACTAACGTTGAAGAAAGATTAAAACATGCTCTGATAAGAGGTGTTGTTGATTACATAGATGAAGATACCGAAGAAGCAAGACTAAAATATGCGCAACCGATTGAAGTGATTGAAGGTCCCTTAATGGCAGGCATGAGTGTGGTTGGTGATTTATTTGGCGCGGGTAAAATGTTTCTTCCGCAGGTTGTAAAAAGCGCAAGGGTTATGAAAAAGGCAGTGGCGATTCTGATTCCTTATATCGAAGCGGAAAAAGAAAAAAACAAAAGCACACGTGAGCGCGGTAAAATATTAATGGCAACTGTAAAAGGCGATGTTCACGACATTGGTAAAAACATTGTTGGTGTTGTACTTGGCTGTAACAACTATAATGTTATTGATCTTGGTGTAATGGTGCATGCTGATAAAATTCTACAAACTGCGATTGATGAAAATGTTGATGTGATTGGTTTAAGCGGTCTTATCACTCCTTCACTTGATGAAATGGTACACGTGGCAAAAGAAATGGAAAGACGAGGGATGAAACTTCCCCTGCTTATTGGTGGTGCAACTACATCCAGGATTCACACTTCCGTAAAGATTGAACCAAATTATAGTGGAGCTGTAATTCATGTACTTGATGCTTCGCGCAGTGTACCGGTTGTGTCAAATCTTTTAAATGAAAATATGGATGAGCGAAATAAGTTTATTGCATCGTATAAAGATGAATATAAATTACTGCGTGAAGATTATTCAAAACGGAAATCTGACAAAAAGATATTATCATTAGATCAAGCAAGAGAAAATCGTTTTAAAATTGATTGGGAAAAACTCAGCATTAAAAAACCAGTTAAGCAAGGAGTAACAGTTTTAAATAATTTTCCTTTGATAACACTAAAAAAATATATTGATTGGACCCCCTTCTTTATGACCTGGGAACTGAAGGGAAAATACCCGTCAATCTTTGAAGATAAAAACGTTGGACCCGAAGCAAAGAAAATTTTTAATGATGCAAATAAACTCCTTGATAAAATCGTATCGGAAAATCTTCTTACTGCAAATGGAGTAATTGGTTTATTTTCTGCAAACTCTGTTGGATATGATGACATTGAAATTTATTCGGATGAAACGAGACAAGGAGTTAAAAGAGTATTGCACACATTAAGACAGCAATCACAAAAATCACAAAACGAGCCCAACCTTGCTCTTGCAGATTTCATCGCACCAAAAGAAAGCGGCGTTGAGGATTACATTGGAATGTTTGCAGTTACTACGGGAATTGGAATTGAAAAGTTGATTGATCGGTATGAAAAAGATCATGACGACTATAATAGCATAATGGTAAAAGCCATTGCCGATAGATTAGCTGAAGCATTTGCAGAACATCTTCACGAGCTTGTAAGAAAAAAATATTGGGGTTATGCCAAGGATGAAAAATTATCTTACGAAGAATTGATTAAAGAAAATTATGATGGAATACGTCCAGCACCAGGTTATCCGGCTCAACCTGATCATACGGAGAAGCCAATTATTTTTTCTTTACTTGATGTTGAAAAGAATGCCGGCATAAAACTAACCGAATCAATGGCAATGTATCCAGCAGCAAGTGTTAGCGGATTGTACTTTGCTCATCCGGAAGCAAAATATTTTAATGTAGGAAAGATCGGAAAAGATCAGGTGCTTGATTATCATCGCCGAAAAGGGATGAGCGTTGAAGAAATTGAAAGATGGTTAAGTCCGATTTTGAATTATTAACGATTTTAAATCCCTTTTTTAAGGAATGGCTTAAAAATTTAAATTGGTAAAAGAATTACTTTCATTAAAAATATATTTTTAATTAAACTCATTTCTTAAGGAAAATGAGTCATAGAATTCTTGAGCAGTTTTTCCAAAGTTATTCATCTTCGCCTCTATATGAGGATTCCTTGCCTTATTGTTGCTATCAAATATACCAAGTGAATATATCGTTGCAATTATTCCAACTTTATTTTTTCCTGAGTTAATTAATTCAAGTACTGGTTCCCATAATTTATTTATCATCGCTATATAACAAGATGCATAAAAAATATTTGTCTCCGGATTATCCAGTTTATCAATAAATTCTTCCCAGTTTTTACTTAGTGGTACATTATTTCTAATCTCTTCTCCAAGGTAAAACTGGCTTTGTGGATCATGAATTTGTTCTTCTATCCAGAAAGCAGTGTTAATTTTAACTTGAGCAATTCCCATAGAAGAATTATATCCGCTTTTTGCAAACACATAATCAAGGATATTTTCACCGGGTTTTACATTTAATTTGTGTTCAGCATAAATAATGCTTGCAATAATTCTTGGTGATATTCCAACCTGTTTGGCTGCTTTAGTTATTTCATTTTTGTATTGAAGAAGAAGTTCTTCTTCAGATGTAAATTTACCAGAGCTATTGCCAAAGACGGAAATAGTCAACAGATAGAATATTAGTAGTATTGATCCAATAAATCTTGTAATCATAATATTTCCCGGTTTTTCTATTCATTATATCAGAGACGCATAATAATGCGTCTCTGAGTAATACAATTAACAATAAACTATTTTAATAATAAAAGCTTCTTTGTATCTCTAAAACTATCAGCAGATAAACTATATAAATAAACTCCCGAAGGCATAGCACTCAGATTTAGATTTACCGAGTGGTAACCTTCTTCCATCTCCTCATTTATTGCTGTCATTACTTCTTCCCCAAGCGTATTATATATTTTTAGTGTTACATAATTGTTTTGAGGAATAAAGAAAGAAATTGTTGTAACGGGATTAAAAGGATTTGGATAATTTTGCATTAACGTATAATCTGTTGGTAATTCATAAGCAGTAAGATTCTTTTTCCCAAGACTTTTTGCTATTGATAAAGAATCCGTAAGTATTAAATAATCATCTACAATTAAGGGTTTAACATTTTTTGCTTTCCCAATCATTTCAACCTGAACATAAACTGTTTTACCTAAATATTTATTTAAGTCAACAGATATGTTTCTAAATTCTCCAAAGGTTTTATTCTGCACTTTGTTTAACATAGCAGCATTATTTATCCAGATGTTCTGAATGACCTCATTGGTTTTACTATCTTTTAAAACAACTTTTGTAAGTGGTTCATTAATAGTTGATATAAACTTATCCGGTAACTCCAGTCCTGCGCCATAAATAGCCCCGGCAAAACTTAATTGCATTCCGGGAGCAGTAACTTTAAAAGGTTTGGAGGATAATAAATTATTTTCATCAGGCGAATAATTAATTTTTGTTTCGGAATCATTATATAAAGTACTAATTCCTGCAATTTCAAAACAAACGCTTCCTTTAGCTGTGCTGTCAATATCTTTTGGTAGTTCAATAATTGCGTGCCTGTTTAATCTGTATGGAAATTTAGCAGGTTCATTTTCAGAGTTTGCAACTATTTTTGAAGGTGGAGCAGTACCACCAATATCCTTAAATGAAATTGAATTATCTGACTTTTTCCTAATTGCTTTGGTTTGGTATGGAGAAGTTCGATTTATATTTATTCCGGAATCAAAACCCGTTGTAGATGATGTGGTACCCGACCAACTTGATCCGTCATAATAAGCATTATAAATGTATTTTGCGATAATCCAAAGTACATTCATTTTATTCAGACCATAATAATCGCCTATGACCGGACTTGGGTTCCCTGGAGTCCCTGGTGAAAAAGAAGTGATATTTCCCCAAGTATCATTCACATCTAGACCACTCCTTTGTCTAATATGGACAGAAGACCGTCCCTCAACAATATTATTCCAGCTTGACCAAGCTATAGTTGGTTTATATCTATTAATAACTGTTATCTGTGGACTTACATTGCTTTGCCAATCACTTGGAGAAATCAATTCTGTAGCACCAAATGTCCATTCTGGATTATAATTTTCAGTTGCAGTGGTATAATAAATTTTATTACCATTTGAACTTTGAGCCCAACATAATGCGAAATTATTTCCACTAGCATAAGCAATTGATGGATTAGTACAATATGAATTTGTCCCAGGAACAGAAAATGTGTTTCGCCAAGTTATATCATCATTCCCAAGTTGACCTCCGCCGTCTTTTATTTTTATTCCGTTTGGCTCACGCCAGGCTATGGTTATATCGTTACCCTTACCGCCTGGGTAAGCGATTACAGGTGCTGAAATAAATGCTTCTATATTTGGTTCAAAGGATGCAGCAGTTATTATGGGTCCTAAAGTGTTATTGGTTAAATCATATCTGCGCAGATTAATATCGCAAATATCCCAACCACCTCCACCAAACCAACTTATACTTTGCCAAACTATATAGGCATAATCATTATAAAAGTCTATTGAAGGATATCCATTGACATAACCATTATCATAGTCGCTTATCAGTATTTCTCTATCCCAGTTTATACCGTCTATCGAGCGGCTTAGCCAAACTTGATTCATACTTACATAAACCATCGCCCAGTAACCATTGCTGCCCTGCACTATTTTTCTTTGGTTATTTGAGGTTGTAGCAGAAGTGGAATTTGATAATAAGTGAACTTTATAATTAGCTTGAACTGTGGCCCCATTACTTTTGAAAACAACAGGAGTTTCTAAACTGTTCGAATTTTGAAATGAGGCACTTATAGATGGATCTGCACTCCAATTCTGAAAATAACAGTATCTTGTACCAATTGTGCCACCTAAATTAATTGATTGTGTTTGGTTGGCTTTTACGGAGTAGTAGGGTGGTGTTAAATTTGGAGGAACGCCTCCTTGATTTAAGAAAACGCCTTTATGATCTGAATCTGTAGTAATATTTGGTGTATTCTTAAAATCTATAGAGACTGGTGTTAAAGGATTAGTACCTCTGTTTCTCAGTCCTTTTGGATCAGAATTATCATCAATAAACCAGGGATCTTTAAAGAAGAAACTACCTTGATTTAAAGAAAAACCCCCCTCTAATTTGTTAGTTACAGTTGCATTATAAGTATTTTTAAAGTGAGCTAATACTGAACTTGTATTAGAACCAACCGGAATTTGAGCATGATTTATCACATAATTTTCACCAGAATTCTTTGACCAAACATTATATTTTCTATAAGTGTTGAATTTATAATCTTGTTGTGCCTGTAAAAAATAATCGATTGTAGTCGTTGGACGTGCAAATAATTTATCAGGGTAGGAAATCCATTGATTATTTTCCCATAAGTTCCAAAAACCAAATGAGTTATCATTGCCACTTATTTCATCATCAATTTGAGCAATTCTTAGAGAAGGTCTGATATCATATTGAACATAAACTACTGGCCCCCACTGCCCATCTTTTTTTAATTGTACTTTCAGTTTATATAATTCTACATATGGATGAATTTCACTGCTAGGATTGTACCAAACACGGCTAGCGTAATTACCAACATTTTGAGGATCGGGCGGTTCGGAGCCATCAAATCTTTCTGTTTTATAGCATTCATAACCACCACTTGGCCAACTTATAGTTACTGTTAAAGGTACAGGATAAGCACCACTTACAGGTGTAACTGTTGCTACAGCTTGCTGGGTACTAAATGTATATACTTCAGTTCTTGTAGAACTTGCCGTATAACCCGTTTTAAAGGCCCTTGCTTTAATAGTCATATTAGTATTAATTGTAAAAGTAGTAGTATATAGAGTTCCATTAGTCTGAGAAGGTTCAGTACCATTAACAGTATAATAAATAGTAGCGCCTGTTGTTGCACATGTGATACTTATGGTTTGTGGGGGAGGATATGTACCACCAGCGGGTGTTAATACAGGCGTAGCTACTGTTTGTAAGCTTCTGTTTATAGCTGCTAAAATGTCTGCCTTTCCAAAACCAGATTTATTATTCCAAGTTCCCCCTGTGGTACCACTTTCAATAGTAACAGCACTTTGGGTTAAATCATTTATAAAATCAAGATTTGTTTTATTTAGATTATCAACGCCGTTAAGTTTATGGAAATAAAGTGCAGCGAGACCGGCAATATGTGGAGCCGAAGCTGATGTGCCAGAAAATACTGGATTACCATCTGGCCACAAGTTTGTTACACCTACCCAAGTTTCAACACCTGATGTTGCAGTAATTGTTGGAACTTGCTGAGTTGTCCATTGCTGTAAGGCTGCTGAATACATTATAGCTGGGCCAATAGAACTATAGCCTGATGTGTTATTTTGATTATCCGCTTGATACGCAGCAACACTTATTACATTTGGATAGCCACTAATCCCAAATATTTGATTTGTCATCGAACCACTTACAAAATCAGTGTGGGGTGATACTAATTTAATATTTACCCCGTCTGAAGCACTTTTTCTTTTAATTTTTATTTTATATGACCCTTGAGGAATTTGAACAATTTCGTATGGAGGTACCGTAGAAGACTGTGTGTTGTTACTGTAATATACAAGCTGATTGGACATGTTGTATATTTCTAAATCTAAATCTTCTGTGGGAACAGACCAACTAGTTGCCCATTGCAATAATACAATATCGCCGTTATTACCGATAGTAATTGGATAATAATCAAGCCCGGATGGAAATAGATGATATAAGTTCGAAAATAATGTAGTCCCTGAGAGACATGAGTTCCTATAATTCCCTGCGGCAGTTATATAAACATTTCCATTATTTATAAAATTCCTAATTGCTGTACCTAAAACAGTTTCATCAGTAAAGAATGGTTCTGTGGGATTCCAAATATCATCTACCACTATATTGCATCCATAATTTTCAAGCTCCGAGATTCTTTGTGCCCTAACACTTAAATTACCATTATAGTCCCCAAGACCTGAAAAATAAAGCTGTGCTCCTGGAGCTAAATCATAAATAATTTCAAGCATGGCTGTTCCTTCATTTTCCTCAGGATCGCCTGTTTGCAATACATTAACTGAACTTAATTCGAATGCTTGAGTTGCATCCCACCAATTTTTAGCCCCATCACTCATTACTCCAATTTTATTTCCCTCACCTGTAACATTCATACTTGACCTTACATCTGCTGCTTTTAGCTGCACATCACCAGCCGTAGTAATGTTGGTAATTGACGAATATACTGTTTGAATAAATCCAACACCCGGATTTGAAGTTACATTAATTATCTTTTCTATGGGCATCCAACAGTAAATTTCAGTACAACCATTATGCCCAATTTCTACACTGCTATTAACACCGCCAGAATTTAATACAATGTTTTTAACTTTTTCAGTCTCGCTCAAAATCCCTGGCTTAAACCTTATCATTATAAAAAGCCTATTTTGATTATCAACTTTGTTAAACTTTGGATTAAAGTTTTTCATAGCTTCATTTTTTGATATACCCACAGAGATTGCTTTGTTATACCTAAATATTTGAGTAAAAAGATTTGTCGAGATTTTCATTTCATCTTCGGACCGATTTGAAAAGGCAAGTTGTAATTCATCCGAATATAAATTTTGATTGTTTTGGGCGTTAAACTGTGTACCAAAACACAAGAAAATAGTCAGAAAGACTAAAAAAATGTTTTTCATAAAAAACTCCTGGTTTATTAAAGAATAAATATTGGTTATCTTTAATAAGCAAAAAAAAGGCGATGGCAGCTTGCTAGGCTGTTAAAATATGTATAGTCCCTTTCTTTGCTAATTAACCCGCCTGTTGCTGATACAATAGGCGGGATTTTATTTTTTTAAGCTTTAACTCCTTATCTGATATTTATTAATTCTAGTTTCTTTTACCGATTTCTATAATTCCTCTGCCTTGATGATTTCCGCAGATTGCAACAATATCACCTTTTATACAAACCTTTGAGTACCCCTTATCACTAAAAGTACTAAGGACTTTCCAACTTACTCCATTAAAATGAGTTATAAATCCATTGTCTCCAACAACAATAATATCGTTAATATTATTGCCACGAACAGAATTTGTTCCAACAGAGGGTAAGTCAATCTGACTCCAACTACCAAACTTATTTACATATACACCCTCACCGCACACATACAAAAAGTTTTCATTTTGTGCCCAGGCGGAATAAAGTCTGACATCTCTATTCCATGTAACAGAATCGACTTTATATTCAACTATTTTCAATATTTTTTTATCACCCGGTACAAAAAAAGAGGAGACTGGGCAGTATAGAACTACATTGCTTTGGTTATCCATGATGCCCCAAACATCATTTATTATAGAGGTTGTTCCACTCTCAATTTTCTTCCAACTGCCGTTTTGGTAATGAGCGATATTTCCATTATTACCAACGATGTACAAATCGTTACTGCTGCTGGCCCAGATTTTGTTTATCCAACCATTCCAAATATTTCCTAATAAATCCCATTTTTGCCAAACATTTCCATTCCAACGCATTGGCTGATTACTTCCAACCCAAACATCATTGATTGCAAAAGTAAAAATTGAATGAAGCGGTGCTATAAAATTTGATCCTTGATAATTATAATAATCTCTTTCTAGTTTCCAGCTTATTCCATCCCACTTAATGAGGTTATACAGATTTGGGTCTGGGTTACCAAGCGAATCATTCATATAAATTTCACCAACAGCCCAAATATTGTTTTCGTCTATTATTGCAACATCGTAAAGTGTGCTGCTTCCTGCTCCAGCTTCACCAAAAGTAAAAGTTTGCCAGGTAAAGTTGTGGCTGGTGGTGTCCATTGTTTGCGCCAACACTTCGTTGGTGGTTGGTTGTGGGTTGTTGGTAGTATTTAGTGCAACTTTAAACTTATATGTTTGGTTAGGAAATAGGGAATCAATATAAATTAAAGTATCACTTTTGCTCAGACTGAAGGTCTGAGCTACGCTGTTATTTTTTAAAATATTTATAGTTGTTGGCAGTTGCAGGTTATTAGTTGTTAGTTGTACCCACGCTTCGGTGCAGCTTACATCTTCAAGTTTAAGAGTAAGTGTTTGGTTACTCGGCGGTTCTGTGGTGTTGCAGGAAGTTGAGAGTGAGATTAAAAGTGCAAGTGAGATTATGTGTAGAAGCGTGCCCCGACGCGATTTTTGTAAGAACGGTGAAAATAAGTTTAACTTTAACCTATAGTTATTTCTGTTAAACCAAATACTTTTGAAAAATTTCTTAAAAGTAAAAAAGTATAATTTTATCATCCCACAACTCCTTTGATAGTTTACAACATCAATTTTTGTACCTATATAATTAAAAAATAAAAAGCCAATAAACAAACAGAAAACCAGAGATGTTAAATATTGTCGTTAAACTAACGGGTACAATTTTACAAGAAGAAAGATAAAAATTACATTTCAGCAAAAGATGGCTAAGCCCGATTTTGAATTATTAACTCACCTTACGCAACCCGATGCGTATAGTTATATTTTTTAGAATTTCA
>JAVHOU010000042.1:20861-23106 GCA_036170275.1 Ignavibacteriaceae bacterium | reverse complement strand
GACAGTTTTGTGTGTCATATTGGAGGGATGCTATGCTTAAACTATTTCGAGTCAAAGATTTACAATAAAAGTGCCATTTATTTTTGATAAAAAGTCATATTTTGTATGAAGTAAGTCGGTAAAAAATTCGATTTGGAAATATTTACCTTGCTAAAATTGTAATAAAGGAGAGCCGAATGGTAGAAAATTTATTGAATAAAAGTGTTGACCTCGGAGATGAAATATTAAAACTCAAAAATAAATTGAATGCAGTAATTTTAGCACATTACTATCAGGAAGATGATATACAAGATATTGCTGACTTCGTTGGTGATAGTCTTGAACTTGCTAAAAAAGCTAAATCCACGAATGCGGATGTCATTGTATTTGCTGGTGTTCATTTTATGGCTGAGACCGCTAAAATATTAAATCCGGAAAAGTTAGTTTTAATTCCTGATTTAAATGCAAGCTGTTCCTTAGCTGAAGGCTGCCCTGCTGATGAATTTAAATCTTTTAGAGATAAACATCCTGAGCATCTGGCTATCACATACATTAATTGTACTGCTGAAGTCAAAGCGTTGAGTGATATAATTTGTACTTCAAGCAGTGCAGAAAAAATAATTAATCAAATACCCGTTGATCAGCCAATACTTTTTTCTCCAGATAGAAATCTTGGGAAATATTTAATTAAAAAAACTGGAAGAGATATGCTGTTGTGGGATGGAAGTTGTATTGTGCACGAAACTTTTAGTGAAAGAAAGATAATCGATCTTAAAATTAAATATCCCGAAGCTAAACTAATCTCACATCCTGAGTGTGAAGAACCTATTTTAATGCATTCTGATTTTATTGGTTCTACGAGCAAGCTGCTTAGCTTTGTACAAAAAGATAACTCAAAAAAATATATCGTAGCCACTGAAACAGGAATCATCCATCAGATGAAAAAAGTTGAGCCCAAAAAAGAATTTATTCCTGCACCGCCAGAAGATGATTCGTGTTCCTGTAATGATTGTCCTTATATGAAAATGAATACTATGGAGAAGTTATTTCTTTGCATGAAAAATAAATCACCGGAAATATTGATAGATGAGAATATCAGAATGAAAGCTTTAGTCCCAATTGAAAGAATGCTAGCAATGAGTTAACATTTTTTTAAAATTATTTTAAAAGTGGTACTTTCACCAGGCACAGAGTTCTTGACAAAAATTTTACCGCCGTGATATCCCTCAACAATTCTTTTAGAAAGACTTAAACCTAAACCCCAACCGCGTTTTTTAGTGCTGTACCCTGGTCTAAAAACATCTTTTCTTCTTCGTAAATCAATTCCTTTTCCATTATCAGAAACTTCAATCTCAACTCCCTTTTTTCCGTCAATCACTTCAATATTAATTTTGCCGCTCTCATTTTCAATTGCATCTAAAGCATTCTTGACAAGATTTTCGAGAACCCATTCAAATAATTCAGAATTCATTTTAGCACAAACTATTTGATTACCGCTAACGGTTAATTCAACTGATTTACCGGTTTGAGGCAATCTTCTATTAAAATATTCTGTAACTTTTTTTACCTCTTCAAATACTACGTGATTTTTAATTTCAGGTTTCGAACCAATTTTAGAAAAGCGGTAAGTTATTTTATTTAGTTTATCAACATCACTGGAAATTTCTTCAGTAATATCCATAACTGCATCAGGTTTTTGAAAATTAAGTTTCATCATTTCAATCCAACCCATTAAGCTTGAAATTGGAGTTCCAAATTGATGAGCCGTTTCTTTTGCCATTCCCACCCAGATGTTGCTCTGCTCACTTTTTTTTATATAACTAAATCCTATATATCCAATAATAATAAAGAGTGCGGCAATAGCTATTTGTAAATAGGGATAATATCGAAGTTGTGTTATTAGTTCTGAATCTCCATAATGTATTCTCTGTAGAACAATTGTATCTGCGTAAGTAATATTTATAGGCTCATGAATAATGTCCATCTCGTTTACAAGTTTTTGAAGATAGATTTTTAATTTATCTTTAGCTAAAGTTGAGTCATAATGAACATTTCTGATATCAGCTTTATTGATAAGATTAACAGTATCATTTTTGCCTGTAAGTATTATTGGGAAATCAATGGGTTTAATAATATTATCAAAAAGAAATGTAAGGTCAACGTCCGCGGAAGTTGTATTGGCAATATACTCCAACCCCTTAGCATATAGCTTTACCATTTCTCTTTCTTTATTTTGAAGTTTTGTAACAAGGGTTTGAGTATAGTA
>JAVHOU010000042.1:17864-20761 GCA_036170275.1 Ignavibacteriaceae bacterium | reverse complement strand
TTTTTTGCGGCAGATCATCATAACGCTGGCAATTAGTTATTTCTGTATTCCATCCATCTAAAGTTTCGTAAACGGGAGTAACCAAACTTAATTGTTCTACATTTGTGGGGAATATTTTTAATTTTTTGCCATTCAACTCATAACCTACACAAACTTTTATCTTCTCAAATCCACTTAATACATCCAACTTTGTTAAAGCCACAGATGTAATTCCATTGATCATTTTCGAATATGCTAATAAAAATGCATCAAACCAGCCGCAGCGTCTGGGTCTTCCAGTTGTTGCACCAAACTCAGCACCAATCTTTCTTAATTTTTCACCATCTTCGTCAAGAAGTTCAGTAGGGAAGGGACCGTTTCCAACTCTTGTTGTATAAGCTTTTACAATTCCAATTACCGCCTCAATTCGTGTTGGTGGTATTCCGCTTCCCGTGCAGGCTCCGCCTGAAGTTGGACTGCTTGAGGTAACGTAAGGATATGTGCCGTGGTCAATATCTAAAAATGTTCCCTGAGCACCTTCCAGAAGAACAGATTTTCCTTCATCCAATGCTTGATTTAAATATGAAGGTACATCTTTAATATACTTATCTATTGCAAGATCAAACTCAAGATATTCTTTAACGATAGCGTCTACATCTAACCCTGCATGGCTATGTATCTTTTGTAAAATTTCATTTTTCTCTTTGAGATTAGCTCTTATCTTTTTTTCAAGTTCAGTTCTGTTTAGCAAATCAACAATTCTGATACCTTTCCTTGCATATTTATCAATGTAACAAGGACCAATACCGCGTCCAGTAGTTCCAATTTTATTATTGCCGCTTTCATTAATTGAGTCAAGTAATTTATGATATGGCATAATAAGGTGAGCGTTTTGGCTAATATATAATCTTCCATCAACGCTAATATTATTACTGTTTAACAATTTAATTTCGTCTAACAGAGCCGTTGGATCAATTACAACACCATTGCCAATAGCACAAATAACATTTTCTCTTAAAATACCTGAAGGTATGAGATGAAGAATATATTTTTTATCACCAATCTCAACAGTATGCCCGGCATTAGCACCACCCTGATAACGAACAACGATTTCAAATCGTTCGCTTATGAGATCAACAATTTTACCCTTACCCTCATCACCCCATTGTGATCCAACAAGAACCGTAGCGCCCATCATAAATCCTTAATTATTTTAGATTAAGCAAAATAAAAACTCCGAATTTTTCAACCCGGAGTTTTAAAGTTATTAGATTAAAGAAAAGATCATCCAAAACTTTTTACAGCTTCTTCAACTGATTCGTAAGATTCAAAAATTGTGATGAGCTTTGTAATTATTAATAAGCTTTCAATTTTTTCAGTTACGTGAACTAGTTTTAAACTTCCATTTTCTCTTTTCATAGTTGTCAAACTGCTTATAAGCATTCCTAATCCAGAACTATTCATAAATTTTACTTCGGAAAGATCGACAATAACATTTTTCTTTCCTTCATCAATTAATTTATGTAAAAGCTGGTTGAACTCTTTTGTATCATCACCGCCCATCACATTACCCTTTAACTCAATAACAACTGCATTATACTTTTCTAGAACTTTAGTTTTCATTATAAATCTCCTAAAATTTTGTTTTTAATTTACTTAAGGTAATTTACTCATGCAATAGGATAAAAAAATCCAATTTACCAGTTATCAAAATACTAAACAGTGATGAAAATTATTATTTATTTTTCGGAACCAAAATAATAAAAAGACGTCTAAAATTATGGATTTTGAAGATAAAAATAAAAAAGATATGCCACAGCCAAAAATATTAATCCTGGATGACGATTTTTCGTTAATAAAGCGATTTATTGATGGTGAAGAATCGGTTTTTGGTGAGTTATTAAAAAGGCATAAGGATAAGGTTCGGAATATCATCTATATCACGCTTACCAATAGCGATTTGGTTGATGATATCGCTCAGGAAGTTTTTATTACTGTTTACAGAAACCTTAAAAATTTTAGGTTTGAATCTCAGTTTACTACCTGGATATATCGGATTACAATCAACAAATGCAAAGATCATTTAAGGAAAAAAAATATCAGAAGAATATTTTTACCATTAAATGATGAAGTTGAGGAACCTGTATTTGAAAGTGTTAATGAAGATTCCGATATAAAACAGATTGTTCGAGATACAATTGCTGCATTGCCTGATAAGTTGCGCATTCCACTCGTCTTAAAGGATATTGAGGGATTCAGTTATCAGGAAATTGCAGAATCAATGGATTGTGAAATTGGTACTGTTAAATCAAGGATCTTCAGAGCTAGGGAAGCCCTTAAAAAATTGCTTCAGCCTCTGGAGAAGGAGTTGATGGAATGAAAAATTTTTATAATGACAAAGAATTATTATCAGCATATTTAGATGGAGAACTTTCTCAGACAGAAAAAAAATATCTTGAAGAAAAAATCAAAAACTCATTAGAACTTCAAAAAGATTTATCTGACTTAAAGAGATTAAAAGATTTAACAGCAAGCTCGATAGAAAAAATTTCTGGTTCACCTTTTTTTGAAACAAGAGTATTTGCGTCATTAAATCAAAATCCATCATCTAAATTAAAATTAACTAAATGGATTCCTGCTGCAGCACTTTTATTTTTAACAATTGGGTTAATGATTTTATTAAAATTTAATCCTAACTTAATTAATCATTTAATAGAAGAGCAAAAATCTAATCTTGCAGGATTTTACAAGCAAAATTTACAGCCGCTTCTTTATGCTGCTAATCTGACAAATGAAGATATATTTAACTTTGCTGTGTACCAACAGCTACCTCTTGATAGCACCAATCAGCAAATGTTAAAACTTGGATATGATCCACAAGGCGCTGAATATTTTGAAATTAAAAAAATTGATAATGC
>JAVHOU010000042.1:0-17764 GCA_036170275.1 Ignavibacteriaceae bacterium | reverse complement strand
TTGGATATGATCCACAAGGCGCTGAATATTTTGAAATTAAAAAAATTGATAATGCGGATAAAATACAGCCAGTTGGCAATCTTAAAAAATTTGTAACTGCATTAGGACTCGGTGATTTAGAAACCAGACAGATTGATTCTATTATTGGTTCATATTCAGAACAACTTTCTTCTTTGGTTTTGGTAAATGACAAAAACGCTGTAGCAATAAATCCAAATATTTGGAATACAAGAAAAGCTATTCTTGCAGATATAATTTCTTTTGCTCAAAAACATGCTTCAGATAATCTTAATAAAATTGTTTCTGCTGATGTTGCAAATTTTGATGTTAACTCAGTAGCGAAATGGGTTAATGAAGCAAAAAATATTAAGGACGATCAGTACATATTTTTTACACCCGATTCTATATTTAAAGAAAATTTTGAATTTGATATGGCAGATTTCAAAAAAAATATGAAAAACATGGGAGAAGATTTGAGACATGTAGGTGAGAAAACTAAAAATATTCAGAACTTTACTTTCTATATGGATACGACTTTTAATAATAGAAAAAGAAGTTCTTCACTATCACATCAATTCAAAGTTTTTACAAATAATAATTTAGTAAAAGTTACTTTACAAAATTCAGATATTCCAGATATTAATATTCAGAATATTGAAATGCCTGATTTTGACAGCATTGCAATTATTATTAATGAAGCAACAAATAATGTTAGATATGTTCAACCTCAATATCCTCCTATGCCTGTAAATAATAAAGATTATAGATTTGAATATAAAACCGGCAATCCTAAAAAAGGTAAAAAAATAGAATTTAATTTGGATTCATTAATGAATCTAAAAAAAATTGATATTGATTCTTTGAACAATTCTATTAACAAAAATTATAATAATAATTTCTTGAATGATAGTTTAATGATATTTCAGAATAATGAACTAAAGAAGGAAATGGATAATCTTAGAAAAGAGTTAAAAAGATTCAGGCAGCAGATGAAAAATTATGAAAATAAAGATGATGAAAATAATCAAAATAATCTGCGTGAAATCAAAAACAATGGAGAAGAGGTAATACAAATCTAAAAGTTAAAAATATCATTATTTCAAACTCCCATCAGCATTAAAATCTTCACCGCCAGTCAAGATATATCACCGTTATTCAAGTTATATCCCTTCTATAATTGTTTTCTTTAAAACTTAATTAATTTAATTTATTTTAATTATTGAGAATATAGAAAATCAATAAGCTGATGAGATAAATTGAATTATTTAAACGGGAAAATAAATTCTGGTATAATTTCGGTTCTACTTGGAGCATCATTCGTTTTACTCTTCGCAGATCGCATATTTTTTACCGGTAAGGATTCTTTAGTCTTATTTTTGATTAATGATTTAATCGTTATCATAACATTTATTATCCTTTCCCTTTATCTGCTCAAAATAATCAGAGAGAAAAATCCCACACCATCCAATTTGGTTTTAAATATAGGCATTATAAACGCATTCATTTTTTTAGCTATTATCTTTTCTGAAAATATACTGAATTTTTTATTTGAGAATATTTCAAATAGAATAACTCAACCAGGATTATTAGAAAGTATTATTTATACTATTTATGCTTTCGTGTTTCTTATTATTAGCTCGTACTTATTAATTGTGTTTAAAGAATTATACTTCCACAAACAGAATAGGGGCAGAAGAACATATTTTTTGGCAATGCTTATTTTTATGGGATTGACTTCTATATCCAATCTTTTATTTAAAACTCCACGATATGAATATATTATTAATTCTTTTTTTATAATTTCAATAGTTCTGATAGTTATCAACTCAATTAGAATATCCTGGATAGCATTTATTTCTAAAAAGGAAAAAATATCTCTGCTAATTCTATCAATCATAATATTAACTCTGTTTATTCTAAATTTAGTCAACAGTGGAGAAAATGATTTTCATGGAAAAATTTTGATGAACTTTTCTCCGAGCTTTCAACAGTTTTTTAATCTAATGTTATTATACGGTGCTATTTATTTTAGTGTACTTTTTTTTACAACACTTTTTCATATCCCAACAGCTGAAGCCTATGACCGTAAAGCGAAAGAAGTTTCATCGCTTCAATATTTCAGTAAACTTATTACGCAGGTTTTAGATTTTAATGAACTAGCAGAAACAATAACAGACATAGCGACTAAAGTCAGTAGTGCAGATGCGGCTTGGATTGTAATAAAAAATAATGGATCCACTAATGTTATTGCAAATAAAAACATTGCCTATGTAGATGCTGATTTAATAAATCAGTTTCTATTGGAAAGTGGGGTCTGTGAAAAAATAACAGAAACAAAAATTTGTAATCTTTCAAAGTTTGCAAAAAAATCTCAGCTATCTGAAAAATTTGGAAGTATTGCTGTTTCACCATTAAAAAGTTATAATGAAGTTAAAGGTTATCTGGTTGCTGCTCGTAAGAATGATTCTATTTTTTATGAAGAAGATAAGATCGCAATTAATACTTTCTCTGATTATGCATCGGTAGCTATTGAGAATTCAATTCTGGTAGAGCAATCGATTGAAAAAGAAAGATTGGAAAAGGAATTAGATGTAGCCAGAGAAATTCAAAGAAAAATATTACCATCAAAAAATCCTTATTATGAAAATTTTTCTATCTCTTCAGTTTTCATTCCTGCATTTGAAGTAGGCGGCGACTACTATGATTTTTTTGAAATTTCAAAAGAAAAAGTCGGTTTTATAATTGCTGATGTTTCCGGAAAAGGGATCTCTGCTGCATTTATTATGGCAGAGATAAAAGGAATATTTGAATCTCTTTCTCAAATGATTGAAAGCCCTAAAGAAATTTTAGTTCAGGCAAACCATATTTTAAAAAATACTTTGAGTAAAAAAAGTTTTGTAAGTGCATTGTACGGCTTAATAGATATGAACGAAGAAGTAATTTGTTTTTCCCGCGCAGGGCATTGCCCGGCAATCCTAATCCGCAACGGCGAAGTCAATTTATTTAAACCATCCGGTATTGGATTAGGATTGACTAATACCAATCATTTTAAAGAGCATCTTGAAGAATTTAAAATTGATTTGAAGCAGAATGACAATTTGATTTTTTATACCGATGGAATAACTGAAGCAAAAAATAAAGAGCTTGAGGATTTTGGTGATGAGAGATTTATTAAAATCTTACTAAATAATGCTGATCAAACTGTAGAAAAAATTTCTAATGAAGTTATTAAAGAAGTTACATTGTTTTCTAATGACCACTCACAATATGATGATATAACTTTAGTTATATTAAAGTGGAATAAAAAAAATAATTATATGGAGATTAAGAATGGCAGAATTCAGCACCTCAATTAAAGACAAAGGTGATGTAAGCGTTATTAACCTTAAAGGATTTCTTGATGCTCATACCGCTCCAATCCTTGAAAATAACTTTGTCGATTTGATCGATAAAAATCGTTTTCAAATTGTAGTGGAATTTAAAGACCTGGCATACATTAGTAGTGCAGGACTTGGAGTTTTTATGGCATACATAGAAAAAATTCGTGACAGTAAAGGCGATATAAAGTTTGCAGGTATGAGTGATAAAGTTTATAACATCTTTGATTTGCTCGGATTTCCTCTTCTTTATGAAATTTTTAAATCAGAAGATGAAGCAATAAAGAAATTTGTTGAGACCAAATAAAGTGAAAACGAAAAAAATAACTGTAAAAAGCAGAACCGAAAACCTCTCTCTTATCAGGGATTTTATCAGTGCAGCAGCTTCTGAAGCAAATGTCTCAACTGATGATACTGAAAATATCATTCTTGCTGTTGATGAGGCATGCACAAATATCATAAAACATGCATACAAATTAAATCCTGAAGGAGAAATAGTTGTTAAGGTTAAAACCGCAGTATCAAAATTTATTGTTAGTATTATAGATTATGGAAAATCTTTTGAACCTCAAGCGATACCGGAACCTGATCTTCAGAAATACTACAGGCAGCATAGGGTTGGCGGGCTTGGCATGTATTTGATGAGAACTTTAATGGATGATGTTAAGTATGTTTCAATTCCTCAAAAATATAACGAAGTGCTGCTATCTAAAAAAATTAATGTAGCGCAAAACAATGTCCGATAATGAAAATCTAAAAGCAAAAAGAAATCTAACCGCTCTTGTAGAATTTAGCAGAATAATTAACTCCAGCCTGGACCTTAATTTTATTCTTAACAATGTTTTATTAACCTGCCTCGGAAAATTTTTAACCACTAAAGGATTAATAGCTCTGAATATTAATGGTAAAATGCTATTAAGGTCATATAAAGGACTTTCACAAGAAAATATTCTTAAGTTTCCTGAGGTTACTTCAAATCAGGATTGTAATCTGAATGAAGAATTTAAATCCTACATGAATGAAACTAATCTTAGAGCAGTTGAAAAAATTAGCTCATCAAATGAGTGCGTTGGAATTGTTTGTCTTGGTGAAAAATTAAACAAGCAAGATTATTCAAAAGATGATCTGGATTTTCTCAAAACTATTCTTAACATTGCTTCCACAGCAATTCAAAATTCTTTATTTGTTGAAGAACTTAAACTATTGAATAGGGAACTTGATTCCAGAATACAAAGATTAAGTTCACTTTTTGAACTGAGTAAAGAGTTTGGGCTTTTTTCAGAATCGACAAAGGTTACCAGATTATTAATCTTTTCGCTTATCGGTCAATTTTTGGTTCAGAAATATGCTTTGTTAAAATTTAATGGTGATGATATTGAAGTTATTGAACCAAAAATTCCTGTTGAGGAATTATTAAAAAACATTCGTATAATTGATTATTTTAAAATCGAGACATCACTAAATAAAGATCAAATTTCGACACTTTATCCTTCACTATCTGAAATGGGAATTGAATTAATTGTACCTATGCAGTTACAAGGGAAAACAAAAGGTTTAATCATTTTAGGTAAAAGAGTAAATAATCTTGAGTACAAGGAGTCGGATGTAGAATTTATTTTTTCTGTTGGAAGTTTAGCAATAATATCTTTGGAAAACAGAAGACTTTTCCTTGAAGCTTTAGAAAAACAAAAATTAGAAGAAGAATTAGATCTGGCAAGAGAAATACAACGCAACCTTTTACCACAAAAAATTCCCGTCTATAATTATTTTGATATTGCTGCAGTAAATTTGTCGTCAAAACAAGTTGGTGGTGATTATTATGATATTATAGAATTGGGAAATAATAATTGTTGTGTTGCAATCGCTGATGTATCCGGAAAAGGTGTTCCGGCTGCTTTACTTATGGCTAATATGCAGGCGTTCTTGCAAGTTATTTGCCGGCAAAATGTTCCCATTGATGAAGCCACCGGATTGATTAACGATCTTATTTCGCAAAATACATCTGATGGAAGATTTATAACTTTCTTCTGGGGAATTTTGAATGACGTTGATAAAACTTTTAAATATGTTAATGCCGGGCATAATCCTCCTCTGTTAGTAAGAAATGGAAAGATTATCAAGTTAGAAATTGGAGGAATAATATTTGGCGTAATGAAAACTGATACGCCGTATAAATCTGAAACTGTTCAATTGCAAACAGGCGATGTGTTAATTCTGTTTACAGATGGAATTTCAGAAGCGATGAATAAAAAAGGAGAAGAATTTTCAGATGAATCTTTGGAAAAATTAGCCGTAAGAATTTATGCTGAATCTCCGGAAAATATTTTAAGTAAAATTCAACAGGATGTCCAAAATTTTACAAATGGTGCAACACAATCTGATGATATGACTCTTGTTATAATAAAGGTAAAATAAATTTACTAATTAATAATTTACCTTCCACAAAAAGGTGATTAAAGGTAAGTTAAATAAATAATCATTATGCCATACTTCGACTTCGCTCAGTTTGGCAAGGTAAACAATCAGCCAAATCTGAAGTCACTCTGAGCGAAGTCGAAGAGTGAATTTGATAAATTACCTTATGCAAAAAAAACTGTGAAAGGTGTTTTAATTAATAAAAGAGTTAGAAAACATAAAAGTTAAAAAAATCAATGAATAACATTAGAAGATTATTTCTTAAACATAGATCAGACTTAATTGCGGCATTGACAATCATTTTGATTTTCATCGCAATATTATGCGTTTATTTTTCTTTGGAAGTTAGAGTACAATCGAATGATGAATGTTTATGGATGCCAAAAATGGTCTCCAAGGATTCTGTTGATATTTATTTTGACAAAGTTAAAGAAAACGGTGTTTCCTGGAATGCAGGAATCAGAAATGGTGATCAGCTTCTGCAAATTAATTCTGTTCCACTTAAAAGCACTGCACAAGCACAGTTAATTTTAAACGAGGTAAAGGAAGGACAATTTGCTTCTTATGAAGTTCGGAAACCAAATGGTGAAATTCTAAAAACAAAAGTATATGTAAAAAAGCTAATTCAATTTGGTTCATTGGCTCAATCAATCAGCGCATTAATTTGGCTGTTGATTGGATACATCGTTTATAGCGCTAAGCCTGATGGTCTTGCTCAAAAATTATTTTACTCTCTCGGTGTCTTTACTGTTTTATCTTCAATTGGAGTTTTATTTCCATTCGATTATTTTCTTCAGGATTTTATATATCAAAAGCCCTGGATTGCCTTTGCTGCCGGTACAATATTAATTATCAGTCAAAATTTAGTACCGTTGATAATGCTCTATTTTGTGTGGACATTTCCAAGAGCATTCGATTTTGCCAAGAAGGATTTTGTAATAGTTATTTTTATTTCTATAGCTGTTATTTCAAGTTTATCCGGAATTGGAATTGCCGTTTCTCTCTATCACACAAAATTTCATTCATATACAATATTTACCTCGTATAGAGATATTATAAGATATCTTATTAGCTTCATTTATATCGTAGCCTGGATATCGTTGATTATTCAATACATTAGAGAAAAAAATAAGGAGAATAGAAAACCTATCTTTGTTTTAGTTGTAGGTTTTACACTCGGTGTTCTTATTCAGTTTTATATCAGTACAATAGCACCTGCAATTTCGGATACGATATTTAATACACCGGAATATTATATGCCTATCGTACTTATGGTATTTATACCAATAATATTTGCTTATGCTATTCTAAAATATAATTTGCTTGATGTAAGCATTGTAATAAGGAATACAATTATCTACGGCGCAGCAATGGCTACTGTTGCCGGGATTTACTTTGTAGTTATTTATTTACTCGGGCAGGGAATAGGTAGAATTATCGGATCTGAAAATCAAGGAATTATAGCAGGGGTATTCTTTTTAGTTTTTGCATTTGTTTTCCAATCTACAAAAGATCGTTTTCAGGATTTTCTTACTAGAAGATTTTATCCTGAACAATCTGCTTATCAAAGAGTGCTAATACAATTTAGTAATGATGTATCGACTGTTGTAGGAAAAGATAAAATTCTTGATTTGACAAGTGATACTTTTATTGATGCACTCAAGATTAATAAGTTCGGAATATTATTACACGACTCTAAAAAGGATTATTTATATCTTGCAAAAGGAACTGGATTTTCTGATCCTAATTGTACGATTGAAAAATCCAACCTAATTCCGATAACCAGAGAAAAATTACTTATCACCAAATATCCGGTTATCGAGCAGCAAGATTTTGAAATTACTTTTCCCGGTAAATCTCAAAGATTAATTGAAGAAGGTATCTATTCAGTTTTTCCTATGATAGTTAAGAACAAAGTTGTTGGAGCACTGTTGTTTGGATTAAAACATTCAGGTTCAAGATTTGGTGGAAAAGATTTAGAACTTTTAACAGCAGCCGCAAATCAAATTGCTATATCGTTGGAAAATGCCAGATTATATAAAACAGAATCTGAAAAGATAAAATTAGAACGTGAGCTTGATCTTGCAAGAAAAATCCAACAAGGTTTATTGCCTAAATGTATTCCTGCAATAAACGGATTAGACATTTGCGGCGAGATGATTCCTGCTATGCAGGTTGGCGGTGATTATTATGATCTTATTCAACTTTCAGATACAAAATTATTTGTTGCTGTTGGAGATGTTTCAGGAAAAGGTTTATCTGCATCTCTATATATGACGAAGCTGCAAACCATGATACAGATCGCTTGCAGGAATAGCATAAATCCCAAAGAGATATTAGTTGAAGTAAATAAAAGACTTTATGAATCGATAGAACGCAGTTGGTTTATTACAATGACGCTTGCATTATTTGATACTGAATATGGCACAGTTAAAGTCTGTCGCGCTGGACATATGCCTTTGTTGACGGCAATAAACGGTACGGTCGAGTCCATTAAAACTCAGGGCATTGGATTGGGTTTGGAGAAGGGTGAAATTTTTGACAGAACATTAATGGAAGTTGAATTAATAATAAAACCAGGACAAGTTTATGCTTTTTTCTCCGATGGAATTACTGAAGCTATGAACGAGAATGAAGAATTATTTGGTGAAGATAATCTGATAGAAATACTAAAAGGGAAATCACATATCAAATCAAATGATATTATGGAAAATGTTTGGAGTGAAGTAAAGAAGTTTAAAGGAAAAGCCAAACCAAATGACGATATGACTATGGTTATAGTTAAAGTTAGTTGACGATTAATATATTTACATAGAAACTGTTGTAGTAGTTCTACTAGCTTGCAAACAGGCATTGACCTCAAAATTGTGATGAAGTTAACAACAGTAACAATTCGAATGATCGTTTTATTTTAACATTAAAAAAATATCAAAGTCTGCATTTATCTATTAATGTTCTCCATTTTCTTCAGCAAGTCTTTTTGCCATCACGCTGTGTTTTTTTCCATAGAAGAAATAGATTACAAACCCAATTAATAACCATACCACAAGACGTGCCCAATTTTGCCATTCCAAAGTAAGCATCATTCCCAAGTTGAAAAGAATTCCCATAGGCGCAACGAACCAAATTGCAGGGGCTCTAAAAGGTCTAGGACGATCCGGTTCTTTCTTGCGCATCAACCAAACGGCAGCACAGACCATTACGAATGCCAGTAGAGTTCCGATGTTGACCATTTTGGAGATTCCCTCAATTGGTGTGAATGCAGAAACGAGCGACACAACAATTCCTATTAATATATTTGCTTTCCAAGGCGTTCTGAATACTGGATGAACTTCTCCAAATGTTTTTTTTGGAAGAAGACCGTCTTTAGAAATTGCATAGAATACACGCGATTGTCCGAGAAGCATTACGATGCAAACAGAAGTAAGACCCGCTATAGCTGCAAGAGAAATAATAAAGACAGCAAAACTTAATCCGTGCGAACCAAAAGCTGCTGCTATAGGGGCGGTAATATCGATATCTCTATAATTAACCATTCCGGTTAACACAAGAGCAACAAGAATATATAAGATTGTGCATACAATCAGAGATGTAATAATGCCAAAAGGTACATCTTTCTTGGGATTCTTGGCTTCGCCAGCATGAGTTGAAACTGTATCAAATCCAATATATGCAAAGAAGATGTAAGCAGCCCCCGAAACAATTCCTAAAAACCCAAACGCTTTATGCGTTCCTCCAAATGAATCAGTAAATATTCCTCTGGCAGGAATGAAAGGATCCCAATTCGCTGGATTAATGTATTGAGCTCCAAGAACAATTATAAACAACACCACAACAACCTTAATAGCAACCATAACATTATTAGTGTTAGAGGCATTTTTAATTCCTCTTACAAGTATAGCTGTAAGAAGCCATATAATAAGTAGCGCCGGAACATTACAGGCAAAGTCAATACCAAAGAATGAAGGAAAAGAAAGACTGGAATAATGTGCAGCAAGATTTGTAAGTGTTCCTTTACCGGTAGCTTCAGCAATCATCTCCTTGGCTGTAAAAACATCGTTCATCAACCAGATCGGAAATTTTATATCGAAAAGATGCAAAAATTTTGCAAGATATCCAGACCATCCAACCGCAACTGCAGAGGCTCCCATTCCATATTCAAGAATCAAATCCCATCCTATAATCCAAGCGAACAGCTCACCCATAGTAGCATAGGAATAAGCATAAGCAGAACCTTCAACCGGAAGGAAAGAAGCAAATTCGGCATAACATAACGCTGCAAATGTACACCCGATTCCGGCAACGACGAATGAAAGAGCCAGTGCTGGACCTGCGTATTCCTTAGCGCCAACACCGGTCATAACAAATATTCCCGCTCCAATAATAGCTCCAACTCCAAGAGAAGTTAATCCCCATTTGCCAAGCACTCGCTTGAGTTTACTCTCCCTCATTTCTATCTCGAAGTGCTCAACGGGTTTTCTTTGCCAGAGTTGACTACTCATGATCGGATACTCCTCTCGATTTATTTTTAATTCTGTGTTCGATTTTATTTTTATTTTTTAGTGTGGTAGGTATTGTTGTACTAATAGAATGTGGGTGAATAATTTAATATTATTAAAAGAAATTCATCATTATTATTTTCTGAGAGGTTTTGTATATACACTTTTATCCAAATCTTTAATTTTTATTGGAGGAACTTATTTATTAAATAAATAAATAACAACTATTATTCTCCATATAAAATCTTTTTCAACTGTCCTTTAGTTTTTGTCATCACCTCCTGTATTAAGAAAACGATTCGGTTTAGAATAACATCTCTTGCAAGTTTATTTAGGTAATTCCAAATATCTCGACAATAGTGATAGTTAAAGTGAAATAATAAATTTCATTTTAGTGTTTGAGCTTTTCTCTTTTATAAAGTAAGTTGCAACTGAAAAGACGTTAACTTTTTATCAGAGGATTACAAGTGCTAAAAAATTATCTCAAACAGCTTTTTAAAACTTATCAAAGCGGTGCCCGCGAAGAATCTTATTATCCCGCGTTCAAATCTTTTTTAGAAGAGTACTCGCAAACAAATAGAAAAAAGAAAATTGAAGTAACCGTTCTACCGCCTAAAACCGAAGCAGGCAATCCTGATTTTAGATTAAGAGACAGCAAACAGAAGATCATTGGTTACATTGAAGCAAAAGACCTCGGTGTAAATCTCGACAATATTGAAGACTCTCCTCAGCTTAAAAGATATATCTCTACTTTCCCAAATGTTATACTAACAAACTTTACTGAATTTAGGCTTTATCGTAATCACGAGTTCTCTAAAAAAATTTTTATCACTCGTCCATTTGTAATTAAAAAATTATCAACTGTCCCGCCTTTGGAAAATGGGGATAAACTTTTTGAGCTTTTGGATGAGTTTCTTGGATTTACTTTTCCAACAAAATTCACTGCTAAAACTCTTGCTGTTGAATTGGCAAAGCGAACAAGGTTTCTTAAAGATGAAATTGTTGCTGAAGAACTGAAGCGAGGGACAACATCTATTCATGGCTTTTATGAAGCATTCCAAAAGTTTCTGATTGCGGGAATTGATGAAGAGGAATTTGCTGATCTCTACTCCCAAACAATTACGTATGGTTTATTTGCTGCAAGGTTAAGGGCGGGTGATGACTTTAATAGAACTTTGGCATTTTCTTATATTCCCAAATCAATCGGAATACTTAGAGATATTTTTAGATTCATCTCAATGGAAGATATTCCGAAACAGATGGAAATTATTATTGATGATATTGCAGAAGTTCTTTCCTGTGCTAATCCCAAAAGTATTCTTGATGAATATTACCATAAAGGAAAAGGTAGCGATCCTGTTTTACATTTTTATGAAACTTTTCTTTCTGAGTACGATCCTTCAACAAGAGAAAAAAGAGGTGTTTACTACACACCTGAACCGGTCGTTTCTTTTATCGTTCGTTCACTTCACGAAATACTTAAAGATAAATTTGGCTTAAATGATGGATTAGCTTCTAAGAATGTAACTCTCCTTGATCCGGCAGGCGGAACTTTAGGTTTTATGTACCAGGCTATTGAAGTTGCTGTTAATGAGTTTAAAGAAAAATATGGTGAAGGTAATATAACAGGATTTCTTAAAGATCAGGTTTTGCAAAACTTTTATGCGTTTGAATTAATGATGGCTCCATACGCAATCGGGCATATGAAAATTTCTTTTCTGCTTGATGAACTTGGTTATACAATGACTGATGATGAAAGAGTAAAGTATTATCTAACCAATACTCTTGATATGCACGAACTTGAAAAAATAAGTTTTCCTATTATGTCCTCATTATCAGAAGAAAATAAAGAAGCTGTCAAAATTAAGAGAGAAGCGCCGATACTTGTGATTCTTGGGAATCCACCATATGCAGGAATTTCAGCTAATAAAAGTGAAGAAGAATTAAATATAATAAAGGGTAGTACTTACATTTCAGGTTATGAAATTGCATCATCGATAGAAAATGGTAATAAAAAGTATGGTTTAAGAGTTTTACAGAAAAAAGCTAACAAGAATTTATTTGTTAAACAAAAAACATGGATTGGCGAACAGATTGAACATTATAAAATAATAGATGGAGCTTGGTTTGGTGAAAGAAAGCACTGGTTAAATAATGATTATGTAAAATTCATAAGATTTGCTCAATGGAAAATAGACCAGGCTGGTGAAGGAGTACTTGGTTTCATTACAGATAATAGTTACTTAGATAATATTACTTTCAGGGGTATGCGTCAATCTTTAATGAACAGCTTTAATGAAATTTATGTTCTTGATTTACATGGTAACTCAAATAAAGGTGATAAAGCTCCTGACGGAAGCAGGGATCAAAATGTATTTGATATAATGCAAGGTGTTTCAATTGTATTCTTTATCAAGTATAAAACTGAAAGAGAAAAAAAGATTTTCCACAATGAAATATTTGGTTTGAGAATATCAAAGAATGATTGGCTTAATCAGAATTCAATTAACAAAATAACTTGGAACCAATTAAAACCAATCAGTCCAAATTATTTCTTTATCCCAAGGGATGAAAAACATAGTAAAGGATATCATAAGTTTATTTCGATTCAAGATATATTTATAACAAATGTTTCAGGTATCGTCACAGCAAGGGACAGCTTTTCAATAGATTTTGACAAAAATTCTTTAATGAGAAAGTTGGAAATATTTAGAAATAAAGATTTTGATAAAGAGTATTTAATGAACGCATTGAAAATATCGGAAAATTATGATTGGAAAATTGAACAACAAAGGGAAAGTTTCTTATCTGTTAAAAATTGGGAAGATTATTTTAATGAAATTCATTATCGCCCATTTGATACTAGAAATATTTATTATCAAGTAAACATTGTCTTTAGGATGCGAACAGAAGTCATGCGACACATGATGCATCCAAATATTGGAATACATACTTGTCGTCAGACTGTAAGTGATAGATGGGTGCATGCCTTAGTAACTAATGGTCTAACTGATGATTGTTATGTCTCAAATAAAACAAAGGAACGTGGTTACTTGTTTCCGCTCTACATTTATCCAGATAAGCAAGAGAAAAGGAAAAGTTCTGCAATCCAAATGCTAATGTTTGAACCTGAATCAGGTTATCAATCAAAACTCCCAAATATCAAATCTGAAATATTTCAGAAATTGAAAACTGATTACAAAAAGCAAGTTACACCTGAAGAAATATTCTATTATATCTATGCTATTCTTTACAGCAACACTTATCGTACAAAATATGCTGAGTTTCTTAAAATTGATTTTCCTCGTATCCCATTCACAAAAAATTATAAACAATTCATTAAACTTGGTAAACTTGGTAAAGAACTTACTGATTTACATTTATTGAAAATAAAAACATTTCCAAAAAATATTTCCTTTTATCCCCAAAGAGGAAATAATAAAGTTGAAAAACTAAAATACGAAGACGAAAAAGTTTGGATAAACAAAGAGCAGTATTTCTCAAACGTAAAACCGGAAGTTTGGAAATATCAAATCGGCGGTTACCAGGTTTGTGAGAAATGGCTAAAAGACAGAAAAGAAAGAACTCTTAATCTTGATGAGATTCAAACTTACTGCCAGATTGTTACAGCACTAAGCAAAACAATAGAACTGCAAAAAGAAATCGATGAGAATTATGAAGGAGTTGAAAAATAATCGCACCTCGATCATAGTCTGGTACTGCCTATCAAGATTTATTTGAGATCGTACCTTGCTATAAAAGTAATTGGTGATAATATGAAAAAAATAATAATCGTTGGAATATTTTTGATTTTAGGCTTTTCATCTTGTACCGAGGATGCAAATGAGTTTATGAGCAATGGTGTAATCACAGGCTGGGATCCTAGAATGTGTATGTGCTGCGGAGGATATTATATTAATATTGATAGCTCTACTTACCGATTCTATAGATTACCTGATGGAAGTAAAATAGATTTAGAGAATCCAACTTTCCCAATTTATGTGAAATTAGATTGGGCAAAAGCTGATAATGTTTGTCTGGGTGATGAGATAAAAGTACTTAGAATTGAATTGCGATAATTAAGAGTTATTGTGAATAAAGATGACAGCTTTATGAAAAGATATCATCTTTTAAGTTTAATAAATAATTTTAAATAAAAGCCGATGAAAAATCTCATCGGCTTCAAACTTTTGTGTAAAATTATTTTTAAGAGAACTGAACTTTCTTTTTAGTTCTGTCTGCGTACTCAATCACGAGAGCTGCTGCTACGAATACTGATGAATATGTTCCAATTATAATACCAAAGAAGAGTGTGAATGCAAAAGCTCTTAAAACATCACCGCCTAATAGAAGCAGTACAAATACGGAAAGTAAAGTTGTAAATGATGTAATAATTGTTCGGCTCATCGTTTGATTTACGCTTTTGTTTACCACATCAATCAAAGGCATAGTTTTATGGATTTTCATATTTTCTCTTACACGATCAAAAACAATTACGGTATCGTTAATAGAATATCCTATCAGTGTTAAAAATGCTGCAACAACGGTTAGATCAATTTCTAAATTCAATCCTGGTATAACACCATACAAAGCTGCATAAAGTCCCAGTGTAATCAGTACATCATGAAACAATGCCACAACGGCAGTAACAGCAAAAATAAATTTAAACCGGAATGCTAAATAAATCAGAATTACAACTAAAGATAAAAACACTGCAATAACTGCATCCCTTTTTAATTCATTACCAACTTTAGGCCCAACGCGATCTTCTTTAAGAACTTTAAATTGATTGTCCTTAATTTTATCACGCAGGTTCTCTTTTATCCAATCTGCTATTCCAATGTTTATAGCCATTTGAGTGTTATTAGGTTCTTCAGAAACTTTGCTGGTCTGGAATCCTGCAGCAAAAAGTTTTTCAGTAAACAAATTAGTTGTATCAGGATTTGGGAAAGAATAAGTAATAGATGTCGATGTTTTTTCGACCACTTTAAAAACAGTATTTGGAATAATTTTATTTATCTCATCCTCAATACTTTTAACAACTTTTGGATAGATAGCAGCAGGAATTTCCTGAAGTTCAGTCCTAATCAAAACACCGGTTTCACCTCCAAAAGTTCTGACTTCTACATTTCCAAGTCCAATGTTTTCAATATTTAATCTGATTTGATGGATGTCAATTTTTTTATCAAATTGTAAAACAATTTCTGATCCTCCCTTAAAATCTATTCCAAAGATAAAGCCTCTAAAAATTACACTTATCACTCCGATAAAAAATAGTGAGGCAGATAAAACGTAGAAGAATTTTCTCTTACCTAAAAAATCAACATTTAAATTATGAAATACTCGCATTGATAAACTTACTCCTAAATAAAATTTTAATCATTAACCGACGTTTACTTTTATTCCCCTCGATACAAGGTAATCTAACATAAGCCTTGAAAAAACTAAGGCACCAAATAAAGTAGTTGCAATACCAATCATTAGTGTTAATGCAAAACCCTGTATGGGTCCGGTTCCAAATTGGTAAAGGATGATTCCTGTAATGAAGGTTGTAATGTTGGAATCAATGATTGCTGAATTAGCACGAGAAAATCCACTATCAACAGACGCTTTCAAAGTTTTTCCTGTTGCCAGTTCTTCTCTTATTCTCTCATAAATTAAAACGTTTGCATCAACAGCCATACCCATTGTTAAAACTATACCTGCAATACCCGGCAAAGTTAAAGTGGCTTGAAATCCTGCAAGAATACCAAGCAGTGTTAATATTATAAAAAGAAGAGTTATCGTAGCGTTAATACCAGCTTGCCTGTAATAGAAAATCATAAACAATCCTACAGCAAGGTATCCAATTAAAGCAGAGTTAAATCCACTTGAAACGGAATCCTGTCCTAAAGATGGTCCAACAATTCTTTGTTCAATTGCATCAACAGGTGCAGGCAGTGCACCAGCTTTAAGAACAATTTCTAAAAGTTTTGCTTCGTCAAGATTCTCACTTCCTTCAATCTGTGATCTTCCTCCCGGTATTTTACCGCGAACACTTGGAGCAGAGAATACGACGCCATCAAGCATAATTGCAATTCTTTTTCCAACGTTAGCACCAGTAATCCTTGCCCAGTCAGTTGCACCTTCAGAGTTCATTTCCATATTTACAATTGGTGCAGAAGTGCTGGGATCTAAAGTAGCTTGTGCGTTAGTTACAACTCCGCCGGTTAATTCGGGGGCTTTGTTAACCATAAACATTTGAAATATTTTTTTACCGTTCTGATTTGTAATTGGTTTTGCTGAAAATACAAATTCAACGTTATCAGGAATAACTTTTTGAACTTCGGGTAAGTTGAGCCAATACTCAAGTTTGTTTCTATCTTCCTGATTTACATAAGCATCTGCACTTTTGCTTTGAGGATTTAGAACTGCAATTGAAAAGAAAGGATGTTTTACTTTAAATTCTTCTGCAGTTAGTTGCTTTGTTGTGTCATTAGCAGCAGTTGTGTCAGTTTTCTTTGTAGTTTCTGTTCCGGCAACTTCATTCCCTAAAGAATCCTTAACACCGGACTGAGTTCTTTTGGCAAGTACATCATCAATTCTCTGCATAACCGGGAATGTAAACTCAGCATCTTTTACTAATCGAAATTCCAATAAAGCTGTTCCCTGTAAAAGCTGCTTAGCTTCTTCTTCTTTTGCTACACCCGGAAGTTCAACAATAATTCTTCTACTGCCTTGTCGGGAAATAGATGGTTCAGAAACACCATATTGATCAACTCGATTTCTTATAATTTCCATCGCACGGTTTACAGCATCTTCAGAAGATTTTTTCAATTCAGTTATTATTTCATTATCATCTTGTCTTATCGTTCCAAAGTATTTGCTAAGTCGTATGCCTTTTTCTTTAAATTTTCTTCCAACGATATCCACAACTGGTTCATCAGTTTTTGCAGCCTCGGCTTGAGCTTCCGCTAAAACCTTTTTGAAAACATCATCGGGATTATTTGCAATTTTCTCTAATAACTTTCCTGTATTTACTTCAAGAACAACGCGCATACCTCCTTGAAGATCCAATCCAAGCTTCATTCTTTTCTTCCTGGCCTCAAGAATGGATGGGTCAGCAATTTTAATGCTGTCCTCCACAATGCTCATCATCTTATCTAATTGTTCTTTGGAAAAGTTAGGATTCAACTTTTTCAGTTCATTTCTTTTAGACTGAAGTTCAGAAGTTAGTTTTTTATTATTCCTATAATCCTGAAAAGTTGGGTAAAGCAGGTAAATGCTTAAAGCAATTGCTGCTAGAATGAGAATGGTTCTAAATCTAAATTCTTTCATACTTTATTAAAATTTTGTTACAAAAAAGATCTTTAAAAAAATAGCTGTCAAACTTACAGGTAAAGGCAAAGAAAGTCAATAAAAATTAAGGATTCAGGGCAATACGCATTGCGCCATAAATAAAGTAACCCAGAGCAATTTGGGTTAAGGTCGTTG
>JAVHOU010000041.1:3213-5528 GCA_036170275.1 Ignavibacteriaceae bacterium | reverse complement strand
CCTTCACGCGAATTTACTTTTGAATAATGAATATCGAACAAGGAATGATGAATAAGTAAGGGTATTCAAGATAAAAGATAAAGGGAAAAAGTTTACGTAGCACAGTCCGTTAGCTAACGGATCCCTTCCTGCGGATTGGGAATGATTTATCGCACGTACGTCCGCTCGCCTGTCCTGCCTAGACGCGACAAGGCTGGCGGCGAAGCCGAGTACCGCTGCGTCGGAGTGGCGGGATGTTTAATGGAAATTTTTAATCAGTATAACCCGCGTCAAAGAAATTTGTGGAAAATAATCTGAGAGAATCTAGGGAGAAGGGCGTAAAGCAGAGTGTTCGGATTGGAGGTTGGTATGATTGAAAAAATATAATCTAAAACCCGATGCCTGCTTAAAGGGTTATTGCTGTAGTTAAAGGAAAAGCCTAAAACCAGAATAAATGGCATAACGTGTAGATTTTTAAATTAACGTTAACTAATTTTGCGGGGTAAGTCCAATATTTATGGACATAGACGGCAAAAAATGAGACCAATTGAAAAAATACGACACAACATTAAGCAGGAAGTTTTTGATTACACTCAACTAATGTCTTTATTGGATTATTATCGAAAACCCCGTGATGTAGTATCTTCATTATTACTAAAAGAAGAAATAATTCGCATACGAAAAGGTCTATATATCTTTGGACCAATGTGGCGCCAAAACCAAATACCCCTTGAAGCATTAGCAAATCTGATATATGGTCCTTCATTTATAAGCTTGGAATATGGCTTGTCTTACTATGGATTGATTCCGGAAAAAGTAGAAACAGTAACATCAATAACAAGCGGCAGAAGCAGGAATTTTGACACACCTTTGGGAAGGTTTAATTATATACAAATAACCAAAAAAAGATTTTCTTTTGGAGTTACAATAAATAACAGCGGGCAGGGTAATTGGTTAATTACCGAACCTTTAAAAACTTTAGCAGATAAGATATGGACTGATAAAAGATTTAAACCAACTTCAATTTCTTCATACAATTCATATCTGTATGATGATTTGCGGATTGACAGATCAGCCCTAAAGGAATATTATAATATTGAGAAATTAAACGAAATAAAGGCGGCTTATAAGTCACGCAAGATAAACTGGTTTGTGGATAATTTAAATAAAGCATTCGGTAAATAATTATGGACAATAAATTAAAAAATCTATTAGGCACTCCTGTTCCTGAAACTAAAGACGGGATGCTTTATGCTTTGCGCCAAGTGATGCAATCTATTGCTCTGCTTGGACTATGGCGTGCAAGATTTTTTGAACATGCAGCATTTTATGGAGGTACCGCTTTAAGATTACTGTATGGATTGGATCGTTTTTCTGAAGATCTGGATTTTTCATTAATTCATCGTTCTGAAAAATTTAGCTTTGATAAATATGCTGTGGCTTTAAAGAATGAGCTTAACTCATTTGGATTTGAGGTTACATTTGAAACAAAGAAAAAAACATCAGATACACATATAGAATCAGCGTTTTTAAAAGCAAATACTTACAATCAATTGTTATTAATAGAAGCCCCGTTATATATTCTTTCCGGTATAGACAAGCATAGGGTTATAAAGATAAAATTAGAAGTTGATACAAATCCGCCCGCAGGTGCAGATACTGAAATGAAATATGTTTTTTCACCGATACAGTTTGCGGTGCGTACTTTTACTTTACCTTCTCTGTTTGCTGGTAAAATGCAAGATCTGCTTTTTCGCAGATGGAAAACACGGGTTAAAGGTCGTGATTGGTACGATTTTGTTTGGTACATATCAAGATATCCAGAATTAAATCTTCATCATCTTGAGGAAAGAATGAGACAATCCGGTGATTATTCGGCAACTGATAAGCTGACAAAAAATAAATTATTGGAATTGATTTATAATGTAATAGATGAATTAGATATTGAAAACGCACGCAATGAAGTTTCTCCTTTTATCCCCGATCAACATTTATTAGATATTTGGTCTCGTGATTTTTTTAAAGCCGCTGCAGATAAAATTGTTATCGTTTGAAATTAATTAGAAGACTGAGATTAAGAAAATTAAAATTTGTGAGAACCTTGGCATAGCCATCCCTATGGGAGTGGTAAGAAAGAGTTTAACCAATGAGTCAAGTAATGTTTTATCCCATATGATCAGGCGTGCACTACATCAAACATTTCCCATTAACCATTTTCCATCTTCCACCTGTCCCTATGCGGTATCCATCCCTACGGGAGGAAATCCCTTCGTGTGGATGGAAGCCTGCCCACCGCCGCGGCGGGATGGCGAATGGGGAAAATTACGTAACGCACG
>JAVHOU010000041.1:0-3113 GCA_036170275.1 Ignavibacteriaceae bacterium | reverse complement strand
AAGCCTGCCCACCGCCGCGGCGGGATGGCGAATGGGGAAAATTACGTAACGCACGAATCCCTTCGTGCATATGGAGGATTTGAAGATATTAAAAGGGTAATGGAGTTTTGGCGTGGTGGAGGAACAAAAAAAATTATTCCGCCGCGATAAATGGGCGATGAGTATGATGCGGGATACTATTTAACTGCAGATAGAATTTAAAAAGTTTATTTTTATATTTAATTATGGTTTTGAAAGAAGAAATAAGAAAGCTAATAAAATCAGTCTTTTGGGATTATAATGTTGATCCGGATGAAATCTATTTAACTGTTTTAGGAAAAAACAGTACAAAAGGTTTTTTTACAAAGGAGAAGATTTTATTACGTTTGATAGAAAGATTAAGCTGGTATGAATTAATTGATCTATTAGGGAAAAATTATCTGGCTAAAAATCTGAATAAGACAATAATAGAAAAAATTAGAAATCCCCAAATACGGCACAAGTATGAATCCATTAGAAAAATATTATGCGGACAAGCTGTATCCACTGCAGGATGGAGTAATCAAAATCGTAAACGACTTAAAGCTTCCGTTTTATCTGACCGGCGGTATAGCTCTTAGTCGTTACTATCTTAATCATCGCTATTCTGATGACCTGGATTTTTTTGTAAACAGTGATCCGGCATTCAAGAGCTGCATAAAATCATTTTTAAATTACTTCAGTCGATCGATACCTAAAAAATCTATTAAGTTACTAACAGAAAGAACAAGCATTTCAGATGATTATGCACAATTTTTTGTATATAAAGATAAAATAGAATTGAAGTTAGATTTTGTAAATGATATTGCTATAAGATTTGGAAGTATTTTATCGGATAAAAAATTAGGTAAGGTTGACAGCATTAGAAATATCTTATCCAATAAAATTTCTGCATTATATCGATTTGAAATAAAAGATTATGCAGATATCTGGTGTATTGCAAAAAATTACAAGTTTAACTGGCGGCAATTAATTAATGAAGCCAAACAAAAGGAAGCCTCTGTTGATCCAATAGATATTGTTGGTCTTTTTAAAGATTTTCCATTTGATAGGTTAGATAAAATTAAATGGATAGCCCAGATAGATAATACCCAGGTTAAAAAAGATTTTTTTATTATTTCTGAAGATATATTGAATGGGAACGATAATTCTTTGTATAGGTAAAGATTAAAGTTTTATTTAAGATAAAAGATAACCTGCCCCGCCCGAGGCGGGATGGTTAATGGTTGATGTAGCGCACGAATCCCTTCGTGCAATTGGTTTTATTTTAATAAAGCAGATTGCTTCTCCCGACGAAATCGTGATCGCAATGACGAACAGATGTAGCGCGCGCCTGTCCTTATGCGGCATCCGTCCCTTCGGGAGGGAATCCCTCTTCGTTCAATGGTTGAGAGATGACGGAGGATCGTTTATGTAGCGCATAAATCCTTTTATGCGTGGCGAAGCCTTTAAATCAAATACCAAACAAAATTTATGATGGAAAATGGTTGTCGCGATACTTCGACCTGCCTCGACTTGCGTCGGACCAAGCGGGCAAGATAAATATGAACCGATAGAAGCGGAGTAAACTGGATGCTAGATACTGGATACTAGATGCTGGATTTAATACTACCGCCTATGCTCTATCCGCTTAGCATTATAGACCGTAATAAACAACCAGAGAAAACCCTGAGTAGAAATGTCTTTAGAGAACATTGCAAGGAAAAGAGAGAATAAAAAAGCGATAAGTAAATAGTAACGAGCGATGAGGAATGATGGCATAGCCAGTGATGGAGGATAAAGGATGGAGAATGGGTGAGGGCTGATGTTTAATGGTTTATAGAACCTGGAGGATGGGAGATGGGTGATGGAGTTGACAATGACTACAAACAGCGCACTAAAAACCAAAAGTCCAATTATTCCCAGCTCACATAATATTTCCAGGATAATGTTGTGAGAGTATTTAATTATGCGCGTCCATTCTATATTATTATAGCCGTTAAATCCTCCAAAACCAATTCCAAATACTGGATGATCTTTAGCGATATCAATACTAAGTTGGTAAGCACTTAAGCGTGAATGTATTGCCTGATCACCACCAAATTCGAGTTTTTCTATCTTAGTTAAATTTTCTAACCGCTTACCTGATTGAAATCCTGATGGTGCAAATAGTGTTAAGACAAATACTAAAATTAAAGTAAGGAGGATGGATAATGTTTGATGGGTGATTTGGCGAAGAGCCATCCCTTCGGGAGATGCCTGCCCGCTGTGGCGGGATGGGTGATGGTATATGGACTGGGGGGTAATGGTTAATCCGTCTTCGTTAGAAACTTCGCCGAGATTAGAAATAGAAGCCTGCCCGCCAAAGCGGGATGGTTGCCCTTCGACCTTGCTCAGGATGAAAGAAGGTATATGAGATGAGTATATGAATTTTATGATGAGTGTAATCACTGTAAACAGTATCAGTCCAAGAAATGCAGATCTTAATCCTGTTAGGAATGTAAGATAGACACCTGCACCATAAATAATGGAGTACACGATTATCTTTTTAAAATCATTTTGAGAGAGGACAATGAAAAGAATAATGAGTGTAAGAAACGCAGTCATTCTGCCAATAATAACGTGACTCCACCTGCCTGATGAAAACTCATAAATAGTGGATTGATCGAACGGCTGAAGAATCAGGACGAGAATTAAAAGCATAACGATTATGAAAGATGAGACTGATACGATTTTGCTGATTATATCTTCCCTGTTTTCGCTTAAGAGATAATAAATCGCGATGACATTAGGGATTACGCTTATAACAATATTAAGTATTTTTTGAAACCCATAAACAGGATTTGGAGAATAAATAAGTGTTAATGTGAGATATACAATAATAATCATCATTACAAAAGCAATTCGTTTTATTTCCTTTGATGTCAGGAATGAAATGATAAGGATATTTCTCTGACGCGCGTAAATAAATAAAATTAAAAGTAATACTGCTGATGAAATAATCTTTAATATCAGCGCTGTAATTGTATTATTTGAAATAGTAGAAACATCAACATTTATTATAATGAGTATAATTAGTGCAATTGTTAGTATGTTATATTTTGTAATAATGTTTT
>JAVHOU010000040.1:0-5528 GCA_036170275.1 Ignavibacteriaceae bacterium | reverse complement strand
AAATGAAGCTCAATTAAAAAGTATCTATCTATAATTTAGTTAATAAATTGCATAAAAAAGTAATTTCTTTATCACATTAATTAATGACATACAATGAATTCCTTAAAATCATAAAATATATTGACATTAATATGCACAAGTCTTCCCTCAATTCTATTGAATTTACAGTTATAGATTAGCATCGATTCTACTAAAACAATTTAATTGCGTCAAATGAACTTTAATTTTTTGAAAGTGATTTTTTTTACTAGTTCAAAAATAATTACAAAGGATTGTTAAACAAAACTAAAATTACAAATTTTCATTTATTTACAGACAAAATATTAGCGTTTAATTTTTCTGTCTTTCCAAACAAGATTGCCAAACATTCCCATAAATCCCGAGACTAAAATATATGGAACTTGAAGAATTTCTGTGATTAAAAATGATTTTAAGATTTTAGCATCAAACAAAAGACGAATACCTTTTTTAAGTACAAGATATTCTGATGATATTTTTAGTAGAAATGAAAATAAAAATGTTAGGAAGAATTTTGCAGATATAATAAATCCAAGAATTGGTTGGATGATTAAACTTAAATAAAATAAAAAGATCAGAACTAATTTTAATAGTAAAAGATTATCACCATAAAATAATCCCTTGCTTGCCCATCTTTTTCGCTGCTGATAAAAATCTTTTATAGATGGATTTGCTTCAGTTGATACGATTGCTTTTTTATCTAACGCAAATTTTATTTGATAATCTGTATCGCGATGAATTTTTTGCATCAACAATTCATCATCACCGGAAGAAAGACTCATTTGATAAGTAAATCCGCCAACTTCATCAAAAGCTTTTTTGCGATAAGCTATATTAGCAGCATTACAGATTATTGGATTTTCAGAACCAATCAAACCGGCTCCCGTTATTACCAAACCTGCAAATTCTAATCTTTGCATTTTACTAAATAGATTTTCATTAGAAATAAATTCAACTGGACCCGAAACAAATCCAGTTTTTTCATCCATAAATTTCAAAAGACTTTTTAACCAATCTTTTTGATGAATACAATCAGCATCAGTTGTTACGATAATCTCCCCTTTCGATTTTTCAATCCCAAATCTTATTGCTCTTTTTTTGTGGGCGTTTAAAGAATAATCTTTTGGAACTGAATGGACAAAAACGTTTTCTTTCTTTGGTAGATTTTCTAATAGTTGTAAAGAATTATCCTCAGAAGAATCATTAACAAATATAATTTCATACTTTTCGTTTAAATAATCCTGAGCAATAAGACTGTTGAAAGTTTTTAAAATATTTTTTGCTTCGTTTCTAAATGGGATAATTATAGAAACAAATTCTTCTGGAGTTTTCTCAATTGCTTGTTTTGTAAGCTTAGATAATCCCAAAAAGATTTTAGATAAAAAAATTATATAATGGATTAAAAGAATTAAGAAGATCAGGATTAAAATATTTTCAATCATCGTTCTTTTTTAACAGAAGAGTTAATCCAATAAGAGAAGGAATGAGCACGTTGATAAAGAATAAAAAAATCGAAGCATTAAATCCTGTTGATGCTGATTCGCCAAGTTGTGTAATAAAAAATACAGATGCACCTTCACGAATGCCAAGTTCACCAAGTGAAACAGGGGGAATAATTGTTTTGGCAAACATCATCAAATTGCCTGCCCACAAATAATCCCAAAAGTGGTTATGATTTGAAAATGCTGCTACCAAAAATGCGTACTGAACTAGGAAACACAAATAGAACAGAAAAGAAACCAAAAACATTTTTGTTGCATATTTTTTATCAAGCTTCCGAAATACTTTTATTTTCTCAAAAAGCCAATAAAGTTTTATTGAGTCTCTTAGTTTTGTGAATAAAACATTTTCCCAGAATCTATCATTAAGAATCAACCAAAAGAATAAATAGAATGATACAAAGACAAGTATGAATAATCCTATCGTTAAGTAAAATGTTACGCGATAATGATAATGAATAAAAAGAATGCTTGATATCGAACCAAAAAATGCAACTATCAACAAGAGAAATAATTTATCTAATAACGTAGCAAGTGTAACTCGCAATAAAGAATGATTTTTAAATACTAACGCTCTTCCAAAATACTCACCAATTCTTGCAGGAGTAAAAACGCCGGCAGAAAATCCATAAAACAAAGACAACCATATTTTGGAGTTATGATTTTCCTGAAGTACAACACTTGCAGTAATTTTCCATTTATAGAATTGCAAATAGATGTTAACAAAGCTTAGTATGAAAGCAAAAGCAATTAAATAAACATTAGCTTGTTTAATTGCTTTTAATATTTCCTGAACGTTTACTGCATAGATTAAATAGATTAATAGTCCTAAAGCAATGATCACTTTCGCTGAGTTTAGAATTGCAGCTTTATATTTGCTTATAAAACTATTTTGATGTAAAATATTTTTTACTTCTTTAGTCGTCAATTTTATTGTTCAATTTCCAGAATATTAATCTTTAAACCTTCAGTACAATTTGTGCACATACTTGTTTGTTTTCTATCAACAAGCACTGCACTTCTAAATATTTGATACGCATCTGATACCCAAATATCGGAAAATCTGTTACCATTTAAAATTCCCAATGTGTATTCTGAATCCTTATCAAAGCAGCAAGGAACAACTTTCCCATCCCAGGTAATTACCGAAGTTCTCCACAATGCAAAGCAATGATTCTTCAATTTATTCTTAATGGAATACTGTCCATTGTTTACCAAATATCTCCTGTACTTTGGATTGTTAGGTAAAAACTTTAAAGCATTTTCATAAGATGAAATTTGCATTGTTTTGAAAACAAGTTTATCAACGCCAACTTCATCACAATATTTTCTAACCGCATCAAGCTGATGTTCATTTTGTTTCATCACAATAAATTGGAATTCTATAAAAGGTTTTTTCTGATTTAATTCTTTCTTACGTTTTATTAGAAGTCTTAATCCTTCATCAGCTTGCTTAAAAGTTCCGCCAACACGATACTTTTGATAACTTTCTTCATCAAGTCCATCAACTGAGTAAATCAATTTATCAGGCGCATTTTCTAAAATGTGATCGACATTTTTATCATTAACAAAATGTCCGTTTGTGCTGATTGAGATATAAACATTTTTCTCCTGTGCATATTTAATCATTTCAGGAAGATGCTTGTTTATATATGGTTCACCCTGAAAAAATAATTGCACATAAAATCCGATATCTTTTATCTGATCAATCCAATTTTTAAAATCATTAAAGTTTAGTAACCCAAGTGGGCGAGTTAACGCACCTAAACCTGATGGACATTCGGGACATTTTAAATTACAAAGATTTGTTGGTTCGATAGAAAAAGAAATTGGCATTCCCCATACGATTGGTTTTCTTATAATTCTGGAAATTGAGAATGATAAGACAATATTAATTACATTTATTGCACGTTTGATTGTAAAATATTTAAGAAGATTTATTTCCAATTGTCTTTTAATTTTAGTTGTGAAGATAATCAACTCAACCTAATAGTAAAAGATTAGCTTTAAGCATTTCTAAAAAATGATTTAACTTTTATCTTTAAAGGAGTAATGAAATATTGCAGTATTTAGAGTTTATACTTTTTAAATTGATTCTATTCCATATCTTCCAAACTCCATTATTCCCGTTCAAATAACATACAAATCATTAATAAGCTGATATTATTCCGTTCAAATGATAAAGACAAAATATTGTGATGCACAATGCTTTTTCTTACTTTTGTCTATCCTTTTTCAACATTTGAGGTTAGAATGTTTATAAATTTTAGCGATATTCCTAAAAATCAAAATTTATTTCTCGATTATATATATGAGTTTGATAATGTTAAGGAATATTATAAGCACAACTTCCGCAATAGAGAAGGTTATTTATCTTTATTTAAGGATATTTCAGAATCGAGAAAATCCAGACAACTAAATCTCTCCTCGATTTTAAATAGTCAATATTCATCCTTAGTAAATCGTTCTAACAAAACTTTAAGAAATATTGAATTACTTGATAAAGTAAAAACTATTGCAGTCGTTACTGGTCAACAGCTTGGAATTTTTGGTGGACCGCTTTATACAATTTATAAAATAATAACCGCATTAAGATTAGCAAATCAATTAAATGAACGCTATGATGAATTTAAGTTTGTTCCAGTATTTTGGTTGGAAGGTGATGATCATGATTTTAATGAAGTCCGCTCAATAAATTTGTTTGATAATGAAAATCAGATAATAAACATAGGTTACAAAGAAGAGATAAGTGATGATGATGCAAAACAAAGTATTGGTAAAATAAACTTTGATGAATCATTAAATGAATTTTTTAGTAAGTATGAAAGCTGTTTAAGAGATACAGAATTTAAAAATGAATTAGTGGTAAAACTTAAACAATGCTATCAAGTAGGAAAATCGTTCAAACAGAGTTTTAAAGAATTACTTTATTGGCTTTTTGATGAATATGGATTAGTGATTTTTGATCCGCAAGATCTGCAAGTAAAATCATTATTAAAACCTATTTTCAAAAAAGAAGTGAATGATTTCGCTCTTCATACTCAAAAATTAATTCAGGTAAGCGCAAAATTAGAAGAGATGTATCATGCTCAAGTAAAAGTAAAACCGGTCAATCTTTTTTATCATACAGATGACGGCAGATATTCCGTAGAGCCGGTTGATGATATTTTTAAATTGCGAAGAAAACGAAAACAATTTACAAAAGATGAAATTCTTGCTGAGATTGAAAACTCACCCGAAAGATTTAGTCCCAACGTTTTGCTAAGACCAATCTGCCAGGATTTTTTATTTCCAACAGGATTTTATATTGGCGGACCAAGTGAAATTTCTTACTTTGCTCAAGTTACGCCACTTTATGATTTTTATGATATCGTTACTCCAATAATTTTCCCAAGATCATCTGCTACAATACTTGAAAAAAATGTTTCTACAGGATTAGACAAATACGATCTTTCAATGAACGATATTTTTCTTGGACTTGATGAACTTAAAGAAAAAGTTATTGCAAATCTATCCGAGAATAACATTGAAAATACTTTTGAGGAAGCTTCAAAAGAAATTGAATTAACTTTTGATAAAATTAAAGAAAATCTTTTTGCAATCGATAAAACTTTAGTTGATTCCAGTGGAAGATATAAGGATAGAATCCTGTCTTCGATTACAGAATTAAAAACGAAGGCGATAAAAGCACAAGAAACTAAGCACGAAACTACTATAAGGCAGTTAACCCGCCTTTCAAATTTACTTTATCCATTAGGAAATCTTCAGGAGAGGGAAATTAATTTTACATACTTCTACAATAAGTATGGAAAAGATTTTATTCGGAAAATTTACGATGACATTTCCGTAAGTGAATTCGAACATCAAATAATTTCTCTCTAATTATGCCGTCACATTTCGACAAGCTCAATGTGACATTGGTCTTTATAATTAAGTTGCGAACATTATCAAATGTCATCCTGAGCTTGTCGAAGGATGACAACTTCTATAATCAATTTATAATCGAGTTTA
>JAVHOU010000039.1:0-23196 GCA_036170275.1 Ignavibacteriaceae bacterium | reverse complement strand
TGATAATAACTTTAATTTTTTTAATAAATACCTTTAAAATATAATTTTGAAAGAAAAACAATTGTCACACTGAGCTTGTCGAAGTGTGAATACTCTAAAAATTGTCATCCTTCGATAAACTCAGGATGACATTGGTATAATATTTCAGCGCTCTTTAATAATCATTTAGATGGAAAAATTATTTTCCTAAATTCCATTATCATATTGTAAAGATTTTTCTTCTGACTTTTTAGATGTTTTACCAAATCGATATGTTGCTCCAAAATAGATTATTCTTGCGTTGCGGCGACTATTGGAATTTTGAACCAGCCAGGCTGTATCAATATTATTTTCTCGTTTTAACGAATTAAAAATATCTGAAATGGTTAGTGTTAAAGAAAGTTTGTCTTCCAGCATATCCTGTCTTAATCCAAGGTTAACAACATAGTTGGGTTTTTGATTTCCCTGCGGCGTTAATCTTGCCGAACGAAAATTAGAATTTAACTGCAGCATTGTTGAAGAAGTAAAATTAAAATTACAGCTAAAGTTTCCGCTCCAAGTTATCGTTGATTTCTTATTGCTAAATCCGATGTTGGACGCATCGATTTGTTCGTAATATGCATTACTGCTTACATTAGCCGAAAAGAAATTTCCAAAATTTGATGAAAGAACAAACTCGAGTCCGGCTGATTGATCCGTTGCTAAATTCTCGTGAGTGGTAAGCAATGTTGTGTCGTTAATAGCTTTTGTTACCGAAGAAAAGCCGTTGTATTTCTTTCGATAAAAAATACTTGGGACAATATTTAAATTATCGTTTTGCCATTGATAACCGAATTCGACTGAATGAATATATTCCGGTTTAAGTTTTGGATTGCCGGCTCTAATATTTCTCGGATCCTGATATTCTGGAAAAGGATTTAAATCATCATCCTCGGGACGGTTTGCCCTGCGGCTATAATTTAACTGCAGTTCCGAAACATCACTTAATTTATAAGCAAGGTGCAGCGTTGGATATATATTATAATATTGATTTTTATATTCGATTCCAGATGAAACAAGATTTGAATTTAGCTGCGCACTTTCCAATCGTACACCTCCTAAAATTCCAAGCTGCCCAAATTCATTTGAATATGTTACGTACACAGCATTAATATTTTCATTGTAAACAAAGTGATTTGTCTTTTCAATATCTTTAATAAACTTTTGTTGAAGCGGATCGAAAAACTCGCCATAGAAATCCAAATCCTTTTTATTAAACTCTCCTTCGTAACCTGCCTCCAATGTTGAGGTTTCTGATAATGGATTTGAATATTCAATAGTTGCCTGTGTGTTATTAGAACCCTGCTTAATCAATGTGTTATCGTAAGTTGTTGAGGATGAGGGAATTTTATAAATATTAGAATAGTGATTGTCTTCCACCTCGGGTGATTTTGACCAATTAAAATCAAAACGAATTTTATGATCTTCTCCCGGAAAATTATGTTCGATATAAGTTGCAATTACACTTTCTCTTTCATATTCATCATCATATCGCAGACGATTATATTCTTCTGTTATAATTTTTGAGCTGTTCAAATACTTTTTATTTGCCGCATCATTACGAATAAATCCGCGATAATAATAATTACCAGAAAGACCGAAAGAATTTGATTCATCGTAATTATAATCAATGCCCGCCATAATACCGTGCGATAAAGGACACGAATTAGAATTGCTGGTATCGTCATTATAATTTGGTACTCCGGTTATTGCGTCAAAAAGCGTTCTTCTATCGTATGAATAACCTATCCGGTTATCTTTGCGAATGCTGTATCTTCCAAAAATATTTATACTGCCGGGGTTGTAATTTAAATTAATATTGCCGTTGTACCTTCCTTGATTTCCAATGTTGCCGGTAATGCCGCCGTTCAATCCGCTTCCCGAATCCTTTTTGAGAACTACATTTATAATTCCTGCAGTGCCGTCTGGTTTAAATTTTGCAGAAGGATTTGTAATCACCTCAATCTTTTCAATAGAACTTGCCGGCATTTGCTGTAAAACTTCTGCACGGGTTTTTCCCATTAATGGTGAAGTCTTTCCGTTTATTAAAATCAATACATTTTCCGAACCTCGAAGACTTACATTGCCATCAATATCAACTTGAACCGAAGGAATGTTTTGAAGTAAATCACTCGCCGAACCGGTTTTGCTTAAAATGTCCTGCTGAACATTGTATGTTTTTCTGTCAATTGAATTGCTCAACATTATTTTATTGGAGGTAACAGTTACTTCATCAAGGTTTATATTCACAGGCTGCAATGATACGTTTTCAAGTTTAACACTTTGATTTTTAGAATCGATCAAAAAATGTTTTGATTCTATTTGTCGGTATCCGATAAAACTGTATCTCAAAAAATATTCCCCTGTTAAAATGTTATTGATTTCATAGTTACCTTTTTTATCCGTGGTTGTTCCCTTCATAACTGAACTATCAGAACGAGAAACAAGAGCAATGTTTACAAATTCTAGAGGCTTTTTATTTGATTCATCGAACACACTTCCAAATACTTTACCCCCGCCATCAGTTTGTCCAAATAAATTTATAGTCAATAAAAACGTTATTATTATAACAGTTATCTTCATTTATAATTCTCTCATTTAGTTATTGCAATTGATTCGCCGCGGCGAATGCGAACGGCCTGCCCCGATTCGATCGGGAAAACAATCTCAATTATACCTGACTACCAAACCTCAGTGATACACTATGCAGATTATCCGAAAAATCATTTCTAATTTCTATTCCATATAAATCACAAATCTTTTTTACAATTGTCAATCCAAGTCCTACAGATTCTGTTGAGGCTGATTCTTTGTAAAATCTTTCGAAGAACTTTTCCGTATTACCATTTGGGACTTGACCGGTGTTTGAAATGATCAGTTCGTTATTTTTTAATTTAATATCAATCTTACCGTTATTAACATTATGTTTTATGGCATTCGAAATAATATTGCTGAGCAAAATATTTATGAGCTGTCGGTTAGCTTTTATTTCAATATCATTTTTCTGAGAGCGGCTTAGGACAATCTTCTTTGAAACAATAAAATCGTTGTGGGCTGCAATAACATTATCTATTTCTTCAACAAGGTTTATTCTGGCAGATTCAAATAAATCTTTATGTTCAAGTTTATTTAATAAAAGAAGCGATTTGTTTGTACGTTCCAATTTGCTGAGATTTTTCAAGGAGGTGTCAAGCAAAGCTAAATTATCCTCACTCAAATCATTGCTTTGCAAAAGCAGTTCCAACTTTGATTTTATAACAGAAATTGGAGTTTGAATTTCGTGATTCATTTCTTCAGAAAATTCTTTTAAGCTGCGATATTCACTTTTGGCTTTATCTGCTAAAAATAAAAGTGATTTGTTAAGCTGTTCAAATTCTTTAATCTTTGAATTGGTTAGATGTAATTGATCATCACTTTTAAGCGAAAAATTTTCAAGTTTCTTTAATGTATCATAAAAATCTTTTAGTATTTTTTTCGATACAATTTTGTTTGTGAAATACAAAATCAAAATAAAAAGTAGGAATGCCGCCAATGCTACAGTAAGAATAGAAAAGAGCATATCTCCTTTTTCAATTAAAGATATTCTAACAATGATTTTATAATTTTTACCATTCATATTTACAAACGTAGTTAGTTGTCTGAATGGTTCTCCGTCATCTTCCTCGTCTGATTTTATCAAAACATCTTTAAATTCATTTTTATCATTTACTTGATTAACCGGGATGATTTCTACGAAAGGAGAAAAGCTAACCGCCTTGCCGCTTTTTAATTCTTGAATAGCTTTTTGAGAAATGTTTGTTAATTGTTCGTCGGTTTCCTCGGTAATAGTATTTTCAATAACGAAATAAAGTCCAATCGATATCACTATGAAAACTAATATCGAAACGAAGAGAAAGTAGCGACTGATTTTATTTATAAGCTTCATTTTAAAGTTAACTTGTATCCAATTCCATATACAGATTTAATATAATCATTCGCACCTTGTTCAATAAGTTTTTTGCGAAGATTTTTTATGTGTGTATAAACAAAGTCAAAATTATCAAAAGCATTAGCATCATCGCCCCAAATGTGCTCAACAATTGATTCTTTTGTTAGGACTCTTTCCTTGTTGCTGATGAAGAATAGCAGAATATCATATTCTCTTTTTGTTAGTTCAACAATTTTGTTATTAACTATTACTTCACGCTTTTCGGTATCGATAGAAATTTCGTTAATAATTATTTCACTGCTTCCATCAAACAATCTTCTTCTTAAAACGGATTTAATTCTTGCATTTAGTTCTGCAAGATGAAAAGGCTTAGTTAAATAATCATCGGCACCAAGGTCAAGTCCGGTTAGTTTATCATCAATGGTATTTTTAGCAGTGATAATAATTATCCCGCATTTCGGTTGAATCTTTTTTAGCATTTTAACTAAATCCAAACCCGAACCATCCGGAAGCATCAAATCAACCAGAGCACAATCATATTCGTTTAAACTAATTTTCTCATCAGCATCAGAATATCTATGTGCAGTTTCAATTAAATAATTTTCTTTGCCAATAAATTCAGCGACAGATTTGGCAAGTTCTTTTTCATCTTCTATTAGTAAAATTTTCACAGTGTAAAGTAAATAAATAATTCTGAAGAAAAATTGAAGTATTAAATACTAAGGCATAAAATAAAATTATTCATTTTAAAACCAGTTATTAACGATTTTTGATTTTCTTTACTCCCTAAAAAATATAAAGATGTTATCAGAGTTTTCCATAATTTCAATATGCTGTTTTTAATAATTAAAGAAAGGGCACAAAATGGACATACTAAACACAGTTAAATCCGCACTTGGCGGAGGAGATAAACAAAACGATCTCATGTCAACTGTAATGAATCTGGTTGGCGGACAAAGCGGCGGATTAAATGGTTTAATCAGCCAGTTCACTTCCAAAGGTTTGGGTGATGTCATTGGTTCCTGGGTGGGAACTGGAAAAAATCTTCCTGTTTCTGCTGATCAAATTCATAGCGTTCTCGGTTCTGATCAAATTAAGAATATTGCCTCAAAACTTGGAATGGATACTAATGCTGTAACATCACAATTGTCAAACTTGCTTCCACAAGTTGTTGATAAATTAACACCTGATGGTAAAGTTCCTGAAGGTGATTTGCTAAGCAAAGGATTGGGTATGCTCGGAGGATTGTTCGGTAAGAAATAAATTCATCATAATTAAATAATTATTTGAAGTCGTGATATAACGTCACGGTTTTTTTATTTATATAAATTGAAATCTTACTTTATTCTTTTAAACTTATTCAACGATTACAATACTTTCAAATTTTTTACCCTGTCAGGATTATCATAAGCACTGTAAGGATAATTAAGTTTGCATTAAACATATTAAAATTTATTTTTGAGTTGCATTTTCAAAAAACATAGGAAATCAAATGCCTGATTCAGACGAACCTGGCGCCAACAAAAAAAACTCTTACAATTCTTTAAACACCCTTACCTGGAAATGATCCTCTAAGTTTTTTATTGGTTCATCTCCCGGTGATTTTAATTTAGTAAGGTGCCAATGAAAAATATTTTCGCTTTCTTTGACTTATATTCAAAGAATAAATTTTTCTCTTTGAAATTCGTTTTCCTTGTCACCCCTAAAAATAATTTGAAAGCTTCGGTGGTGATAGTATGACAAAATCACTCTTCTCAAAAATTTCATCATCAACTTTTACTAAAGAAGCAAAAACTCCTCACAAAATTTCTGATCAAGAAAATTTACTTATTGATATTTGCAAATCAACCACGCAAGATGCCATTGCTAAACTAAAAACTTCAGCTCTGGGATTAACACTGGAAGAAGCGGAGCGCCGTATTGATGAATATGGAAGAAATGAACTTGCTCATACAAAGTCAATTGGATTTTGGGGTGACATTTTTAATCGAATTAAAAGTCCGCTTGTAATTCAGCTTTTAATAATCGCAATTGTTTCTGGAGCAATTGGCGAAGCAAAATCAACTTTTATTGTAAGTTGTATGATTTTTTTAAGTGTTGGATTGTCTTATGTTCTTGATAGAAAATCAAATAAAGCGGTAGAATCCCTTGGCAAAAGGGTTCAAACTCACGTTGTTGCACTAAGAGATGGCAAAGAAGTTGAAATCCCAATTTCAGAAATTGTTCCGGGAGATATTGTCCTTCTTCAGGCCGGTTCAATAATCCCAGCAGATTTAAGACTAATTACTGCAAAAGATTTTTTTGTCAGCCAATCAGTTTTAACCGGTGAATCAATGCCCATAGAAAAAAAATCCGAGCCACAAGAAATTTCAGGTAATTATGTTTTCGAACTTTTAAATGCCTGCTTTCAAGGAAGTAATGTAATAAGCGGAAGTGCACGCGGAGTTGTTGTTAATACTGGTATACGAACTTACTTCGGTTCAATATCTGAACGATTAACTGAAACACGTCCACAAACAAGTTTTGATAAAGGCGTAAAATCTTTTACCTACTTGATGATTCGCTTTATGGTAGTTATGGTCTTTGCAGTATTTATGATAGTAGGCATTACAAAAGGAAATTGGCTCGAAGCCTTGTTGTTCGGACTTTCTATTGCAGTTGGACTTACGCCTGAAATGCTTCCGATGATCGTTACTGTTAATCTTGCCAAGGGCGCTTTAATTATGTCTAAGAAAAAAGTAATAGTAAAGCATCTCAGTTCAATTCAAAATTTTGGTGCAATTGATATCTTGTGCACAGATAAAACCGGAACATTAACACAAGATAAAGTGGTTTTAGAAAAGCACGTTGATATAACCGGCAAAGAAAGTCATGATGTTTTACTTTATGCTTACTTAAATAGTTTTTATCAGACCGGTTTACGCAACTTAATCGACCGTGCAGTGATTTCCCATATTGATCTTAATGTTGAAGCAAAATGCCAGCTTGTTGATGAACTTCCATTTGATTTTCAAAGAAGAAGGATGTCTGTTGTTGTTGAATACGAAGGTGATCACGTTTTGATTTGTAAAGGTGCGGTTGAAGAGATTTTTTCTGTGTGCAATAAATATCAGGTTGATGATGAAATTTACCCGCTTATTCCAATGATTCAAAATGATCTTTATGAAGAAGTAGAAGATTTGAATAATGATGGCTATCGTGTGCTTGCAATCGCTTATAAAGAATTTTCCAAAGAGAAAAAAATATTTACCGTTGCTGATGAAAATGATATGATTCTGCTCGGTTACATTGCGTTTTTCGATCCGCCAAAAGAATCTTCCGCTCAAGCAATTGCTGCCTTGCATAAGAGCGGAGTGGAAGTAAAAATACTAACCGGCGATAATGCTTTAGTTACTAAAAAAGTTTGTAATGATGTCGGGCTTCAAATCAACAGAATTATTACCGGTGATGAACTTGCTAAAATGACACCCGAACAAATGAAACAAGCTATTGAAGAAGCAAATGTATTTGCAAAACTTTCACCCACACAAAAAGAAAAAGTTATTTACGGACTTCGCGAAGCCGGTCACGTTGTTGGTTACATGGGTGATGGAATAAATGATTCTCCATCACTGCGTGCAGCCGATGTGGGGATTTCTGTTGACAGTGCAGTTGATGTAGCAAAAGAATCTGCGGATATAGTGTTATTAGAAAAAAGTTTAATGGTGCTTGAAGAAGGTATTGTGGAGGGCAGAAAAGTTTTTGCAAACATTGTTAAATATATTCGAATGGGCGCAAGTTCCAACTTTGGTAATATGTTCAGCGTACTCGGTGCAAGTTATATGTTCCCGTTCCTGCCTATGAAACCAGTTCAGATATTAATGAATAATCTTCTTTATGATTTTTCACAAACCGGAATTCCGACAGATAATGTTGATAAAGAGCTGATTGAAAAACCCTTGAAGTGGAACATCAAAAACATAAAAAGATTTATGATCTTTATCGGTCCTATCAGTTCTATTTTTGATTATGCTACCTTTGCTTTGATGTGGTTTTTCTTTTTCGCAAAAGATTATTTAAATCCAGCAGCTTCACTTCATCAAAAAAATTATTTAGAAAGTCTCTTTCAAACCGGCTGGTTTGTCGAATCACTTCTTACACAAACCCTTATCGTTCACATAATTCGAACAAAGAGAATTCCATTTATTGGAAGTCGTGCTTCTCTGCCAATGACATTGACAACAATATTAATAATGGCGATCGGTGTGTGGCTTCCATATTCTCCGTTTGCAAAAGCTCTGGGATTGGTGGCTCTTCCGGAAGTTTACTGGCTTTGGATTGCCTGCTTCTTAGTTTCTTACGTAATCTTAACTCACTTTATTAAAACATGGTTCTTCAAAAAATATGGAAGTGATTAAAAATGGATACTTTACTTGATGCACTGCAGGAAGGAAGATTAATTGAACTTCCGGATAATGATAAAAATCATGCTCTTCAATTTTTATCTCACATATTGGAAGCAATTCCGTCTGTTCCAAACAATACAGATATAGCCGGCTTAGTTTTAAAGCGTGAAGAAAGTTTTAATACGGCTTTGGGAAAAGGATTTGCAGTGCCGCACGCACGAGTTCCTTTCGATGGTGATTTGTTGTGCGCAGTTGGCTGGAGTCCTACGGGGATTAAGTATAGCACTTTAAATGAGAACACAATTAATATTGTGATAATATATTTTGTTCCCAACAATCAAAGGAATCATTACCTAAAAGAAGTATCGAACATAGCCAAAGCTCTGATGGAATTACATGATGAGGACAAATTAAAATCGCTTCAAGATTTGAATTCCATCAGAAATTATTTGCTTGATATGATTAGCACAGCAAAAGATGTTGTTGGACCGGAAGCTCGTGCGCGGATGATACAGCTTGAAGTTAGAGAAAGCATAGCCAAACTTCCCGAACAAGCCTTGGCTAATTTGATTATTGAACCGTTAACGATAATCACAAATGGCAACGGTAAACTCGTTACGCTCACGCAAAACAAAGATCTTTTTGATATAATTGAAAAGTCGCCAAATCTTACAGAGTTACTTTCAGCGAACGACGCTTTTGAAATATCTGGCTGGCGAATTATTAAACGAAGCCTGGCAAACTACCATGGAGAAAGAGTTGTCCATGATTGTATTGCAATAAAGACGAAATGATTTTGTGATATCTAAAAAATTATCCGGCGTAAAATATTTTACTTTTAAAATCGCTTTTATTTTCAGTTTATCTTTGATGATAGATTCTTTTTATGATATAGATGTTTTGTCTTTAGGCTGCTGACTAATTTATTCCACATTGTTTAAGAAGTCTCTAAACAATTCATTAGTTTTGATTGTCCAACAATCAATATTGACTTAAAGAAAGATTATCCGCAATATTACATAAAGAATTTTGTTAGCATCACTCCGAAAAAATACAAAGGATTACAAACTTGACTAAAACAGAAATTAACGAATCAACAATTAACCCCAATATTCAATTCAAATCATTAAATATCATTGATCCTATTTTACGAGCAGTAAAAGAAGAAGGCTATATCACCCCAACCCCAATACAGGTACAATCAATTCCAATTATTTTGCAAGGCACGGACTTGCTCGGCTGTGCACAAACAGGAACAGGAAAAACAGCCGCCTTCGCCATTCCCATTCTGCAATTATTAAGTGCAAATAAATCTTATCAGAAAAAAAGAAAAGTAAGAAGCCTCATCGTTACCCCGACAAGAGAGCTGGCAATTCAAATTGGCGAAAGTTTTAAAGCTTATGGAAGACATACGGGATTAACCTGTGCAGTAGTTTTTGGCGGTGTTAGTCAAAGCCCCCAAACTTCGGCATTGCACAACGGTGTGGATATTGTAGTTGCAACACCCGGCAGGTTGTTAGATCTTATGAATCAGGGACATCTAACTTTACGTGATGTGGAAATTTTTGTTTTGGATGAAGCAGATCGTATGCTGGATATGGGATTTATTCACGATGTTAGAAGAATACTGGCGGCGCTCCCGAAAAAAAGACAATCACTTTTCTTTTCTGCAACCATACTGCCCGAAATTGTTAAGCTTGCAAGCTCCATTTTGCATAATCCGTTAAAGGTTTCGGTAACTCCAGAATCATTAACAGTAGATATAATTAAACAATTTGTTTACTTCGTTGATAAAGGGAATAAAAATGCTCTGCTGGCAGATATTTTAAAAGATAAAAATATTAAAACCGCATTAGTGTTTACACGTACAAAACACGGTGCGGATAAAGTTGTGAGTTATCTGTTGAAGCATAATATAAAAGCTGAGGTAATACATAGTAATAAATCGCAAAATGCCAGACAGCGTGCGTTGACAAATTTTAAAGCACAAACCACTCGTGTTTTGGTAGCAACAGATATTGCTTCACGCGGGATTGATGTTGATGACTTGGAATATGTATTCAATTATGAAATTTCCAACATGGCAGAAACTTATGTCCATCGTATTGGAAGAACCGGAAGAGCCGGCGCGAAAGGAACAGCAATTTCATTTTGTGATGCAGAAGAAAAAGCATACTTACGCGATATTGAAAAACTGATTGCTAAAAAGATTTCTGTTGTTGATAATCATCCTTTTCCATTGATGGATCACAACCCAGTGAAAGCTCCACAGCAACAACATAGAAAGAGAAGCTCGGAACACTCAAGACCAAGCCGTTTTGGAAAAGATGCTAAGAAAAAGTGGACAGGTAAACCTAAAAAAACGAGATAAGTTTATTTTTTATTGTATTAAGTATTTTGTGAAGCGCAATCCTTTGTTGATTTGTAGAAAAAATTATTTAGATTTGTTAATAACACTATCTGAGTTTAATCAGACATATAAATAAGTTATCGAAGTGTAAAAAGATAACGACACAACAAAATTTTTGTATTGTCCAGAGGCAAAGGCAATAGCAGTCAACAAATGGACATCAATGGACGAACCGAAGTCCGTAAATGTGTTTACTTATGGCAAAAAATAATCGAACTAACCACGGAAAATTGAAATAAAAGTATACAAATGCTGATAAAAGAGAAAAAAATAAATCCCAAAAAGAAAGTAAAAGTCATTTCAAAAAGCGGCAGTAAGAATAAAGCGAAAGCAAGAAAAGTTGCAGAACCCTTGGTGACTTATGAAGTGGATGATAGTAATATCAAGGCCGTTTCAAAATATTTAGAGATTGGTTTTGAAAAAACTTGTGGATGTGGAGGAAATAATATCAACTGCCTTACAGCAAAAGAGTGGATGAAAAATCAACTCGGGGTTTGGGAATTTTATTATGAGAAAAGAGACATTAGAGATAAAGAATTACACCCAGCAACTTTCCCAATTTCAATGGCTCGAAGAGTGATTGAACTTTTCTCGCATCAAGGCGAATTGATTCTTGACCCGTTTGTTGGTAGTGAAACAACTTTAGTTGCAGCACAAGACACCAACCGGAATGCAGTCGGGTTTGATTTACAACAGAAATATATTGACCTGTCAAAAAAGAGGTTATCAAATGAGCAGTTGTTTAATACATCAAAGCAACTTGCGATTGTTGATGATGCAAGAAATATCCATCAGCATTTGAAACCTCAGAGTGTGAAACTAATATGGACTTCTCCACCTTATGCAAACTTGTTAAATAACTAAATAAAATGAAAAATATGAGACAACTCACTGATGAAGAAATTGCAAGACAAGATTTTGTTGATAATGCAATTTATGCTTTAATAAATACTGTAAATCCAGTTGAAACGGAAATCGAATGGGATATTGAAATCATTGGAAAAGTCAGAGATAAAATAGAATTCTGGTTAACCAATCGGTTGGGAATTTGTTCGGAACAGGAATTTTATCCTTTTATTGAAATCCATGAATAGCTTCCTTACAGAAAAAGTACTTGAAGATATTTTAGCTGCTGATAAATCTATTTTAGCAGAAGTTCTTTCTGTCAATGCCTCTGATTTAAGCTTAATTGCTAGACAAAAAATAGTCAATTCTGGTAAGTTAGATTTGCTTTATCTCTGTAAGGATGAAATGCTTTTAATTGAACTTAAAATTGTTTCCTTCTATAGGGACATCATTACTCAAATTAATAATTACGAAATCGATTTAATTGAACTTCAAAATCAGAATAAATTAATTCGTTCGAAGATCAAAAAAATAATTTTGGCTACTGGGTGCAGAGAAAATGATTTCAAATTATGCATTGAAAATAAAATTGAATTACTAGCTTACAAACCAGAAGATATTCTTTCAAAATATTATGAGAATTTTAAAGAACTTTCTTCTTTCTTGAAAATTCAATCTGGTGATTTTGGTGTTGTGAGACTAGGATTATTAAAAAATACTCTTTCATATTTGGCTGAAGGTTTGAGTTTGAAAGAAATTTGTAAACTGGAAAACAAATCCGAAAAGACTATTAGAAATAAGATTTCAGTTGCACAACATTTGAATTTAGTTTCAAAATTCAAAAACAATTTTTTCTTAACTGATTTAGGAAATTCTTTTGTGGAGTTAGAGAAAAAAATAGTTGATGATAGATTAAATCAACATCAAATTGATTTGCTTTCAAATTTCATAAATGAAAATCCGTTTCATTCGTCCATCACCTACACAATTTATTCGTTAATAGAAAGTGTTTTTGTTTTATCCAAAACATCTTATCCTGTTCCTAAAGATTCGTTAAAAGATTATTTTGTAAAATCAGTCGCTAAAACTGAAACCTGGAGAATGCCAAGAGCAAGAGAAACTGCCACATACATTTTTTCAAATTATGCTTGTGAACTGGAATTCTTAGTCAAAATAAACAATGAGTTTTACATCACACCAAAAGGCATTCAAGCAATCTTACTTTTACAACTAAATCGTTCGATTAAATTAATCGAAACAAGAAAATAGTTTTTCTTACCTTTAAAGTTAAATTCAATCCAAGTCAAATTGCAAAAGCCGGGTGGCATAAAAGTGTAAAAGATACCAGCAGTAAAAAGAATGATGGTGCTGTCGGAAACACGCTTGAAGTTTTGTTGGGTGTGCCTGAAAACAATCTTCCGATTCCAAATACCAACGAATGGGAGTTAAAAGGACAAAGACTGAAATCGACTGCGCTGTTTACTTTTAAACATACTGAACCTTCGCCAACAGCTTTAGAATTTGTTTCATCAATTTTTCTTCCTCAATTCGGATGGCGACACAAAGAAGCAGGGAAAGAATATCCGGAAGATGAAAAAAGTTTTAGAAGCACTACAAATGCGAAGAAAAATACTGTGCGTGGTTTCCGATTGATTATTGACCGGGATGCAAAGAAGGTAAGATTTATTTTTGAAAGTGAAAAAGCAAAAACAAGTAAACCAGAAATAAAAGAATGGTTGAAAATGGTTGAGTCAAATAGGGGATTAGGTTTGCTGAACCCTGAACCTTACTGGGGATTTGATGACCTGATGTATGTTTTCGGCTCAAAGTTGAGAAACTGTTTTTATGTAATTGCCGATACGAAAAAAGTTGATGACCAAGAATATTTTCGGTACATAAGGTTGAATGTATTGTCTAGTTTTTCATTTGAAAAAATGATTGAACAATTGGAACTGGGAAATGCTTATGTCGATTTTGATGTACGGACAAGACATAATCACGGGACGAAATTTAGAATTAAGCAACGGTTTATTCCTTCTGTCTATGAACACTGTCAGATAATAGAATTGATTTGATGTTTAGAATTTTTTTGTGCTCAATAATGGTTAATTGACTTATTCCCGTTACTCAAAGGAACACCTTCGCCAAGCCCCAAACCGTTAGCGCCAAGTACAAAAGACACAACAACAAAAAATAGTTAATTATGAGAATAGCATTTTTAATACTCGTTATAATTCATGGACTAATCCATTTACTTGGCTTTGTTAAAGCCTTTGGACTATCGGATGTAAAACAACTTACACAAACTATTTCAAAACCTTTTGGAGTGATTTGGCTGCTTGCATTTATCTTTTTTGTAATAGCAGCAATAATGTTTGCCTTTAAAAATAGTTATTGGTGGTTGTTTGGATTAATTGCATTGGTGACCTCCCAAGTCCTGATTATTTTCTTCTGGCACGATGCAAAGTTTGGAACAATTGCAAATGTGATTATTCTTATTGCAGCAATCATAGGATATGCAACATCCAGTTATTATAGTAAATACCGAAATGATGTAAAAACTGGTTTGCAACAGGCAGCGTATTTCCAAAATTCCGAACTAACTGAAACAGACATACAACTATTGCCTGAACCAGTAAAAAAATATCTTCGTTTTACAGGTTCTATTGGCAAACCCAAAGTGAATAATTTTAAAATGGAATTTACCGGCAAAATCAGAAAGAATGAACAATCAGAATGGATGCCATTTACTTCAGAGCAGTATAACTTTATGGAAACTCCAACCCGACTATTTTTTATGAAAGCAGTAATGAAAAGTCTACCAGTTGCAGGTTATCACTGCTTTAAGAATGGAGATGCTTTTATGAACATCAGGCTGTTATCATTATTCAAAGTGCAGTATCAAGACGGAGTAGAAATGGATTTGTCAGAGACGGTTACTTTTTTCAATGACATGTGCTGCTTAGCACCGCCTACACTCATAGACAAGCGAATAAAGTGGTTAGAGGTTGAAGGTAATAAAGTGAAAGCATCATTTACGAATAACAATATCACAGTTTTTACGTGGCTGTATTTTAATGACAAAGGTGAACTCATAAACTTTATTTCTGATGACCGCTATTCCGCTGATGCAGGAAAGCAATTACCTTGGGCGACTCCATTGAAAGATTATCAAGAAATAAATGGATACAAATTGATGGGAAATGCAGAAGCCATTTACAGTTATCCCGATAGAGATTTATGTTATGGAACTTTCAAACTCACCAGGATAGAATTTAACTGCAAAGACAATGACTAAATTGACAATAATAGACAGCGAGATGAATATGCCAAACGTTATGCATTTACAATTTCTTTTACTGCTTCTTCGGGGGAAGTTGGAATAAAATTAAACCGCTTATTGAACTTGCTGCTGTTAAAGAAATAATCTCTATCAAGCTGATATGAAACATCTTTTAACTCTTTTATAACGGGAATAAATACTCCAAGCAATCCCATCGCCCAAATCGGAACAGCCTGAATTTTCTTTTGCTTATTCATTGCTTTCATAAACAACTCAATCCATTCTCTTGATGTAAGCTTTCCTTCATAAGTCGGTAAATGCCAGACCTGATTGAATGCATCCGGCGTGTTGCCAAGTAATGCAAGAGCGTTACCAATATCTCTGCTATAAGTAAAGTTATGAACCACATCAAGCTTACCAAGCCATTGAGGACTTTTATCCTTCAACAAATTATTGTAAACAGATATTGTCAATGCACTATTTTTTACTTGTGGGCCGTAAAAATCAGCACTTCTTGCAACAAGAGCCGTTACTTCTTTTCTTTCAACGGCAGTCATTAGCATTTGGAAAATCTCTGCACGAATCTTCCCTTTTTCAGAAACGGGATTGATCCGTGTTTCTTCTATCATATTTGATAAATGATTAGCATCATACATATACATATTATCAACAAAGACAATTTTAGCGCTATGCTTCTGGCAAGATTGAATAAGATTTTTCATGAATTTTGGCCAGCTTTCTTTCCAAACGGCAGTTTTGTAATCGAATGCAATACACACATAAACTATTTCAGAACCTTTAACCGCTTCATCAAGCTTTAATGGATTTGAGAGATCGGCACTTATCAGTTGATCCGATTCGTTTACCTTTTTCGGATTTCTGCTTACGAGCCGAATGTCTTTTGTATAATTTATTAATTGCTTTGCCAATTCAATGCCTGTAGTTCCACCAGCACCTAATATTGTTTGCATAACTTATATTCCTGTTTAATAATCGATGATTTAATTAAAGTATTTCTGAATTAACAATTATAAATTTAATGATAAGAATGCTCAAGTTCGTCGATCAGAAATATGAATCGAAAGACAGCCTGTGAAAATTGTATTATCGTGCAAGGAAATAATCGGTTGAAGCTAACCGAAATTTGCTCAGGCAGATCTCAGCAAATTGAAGAGGTGATTTATTATTTTTTCCCCCCACTTTATAATAATTATCCAGTTTTTCTTTAGTGAGTTATGTCTTAGCTTTCGTATAATAATTTAATAAAAAAGTATTTATGAAAATTTCTCTTTTGCTGTCAGTTTTATTAATTGCCTTAATTGGTTGCTCAACAAATGAAAATTCAAATCCGATAAGTAAAGAATACACCGCAACAGGATTTATGCGAGCATCTGTAAACGGTGGATCCTGGTATTCAAATCAAGTATTAACGAGTAAATCAGGCAACGTCCGCTATTTAAAATCAGAACAGCCAATCGTTAATAATTCCAAATTTTCTTCTTCGGTGTTGGAAATGTGGATAGGTATAAATCAAGCTGGTCGGGTAGGCATTGGTGAAGATGAGCCGGGTTACACATACGGAGTTAGAGCAGCTTACACTTTAAAATCCATCAGTGGAACACAAGATGAAAAATACAAAGCATATTTTCAGGATTACAGCTTTCTAACAATCAATAGAATTTCAGATACTAATCTGGATGCCGTATTTATTCTTAGAGCATTTACGGATGATACTTTAAAAAGTGTTGTGGTATCTGATGGTGTAATAAAATTAGATTTTTAGTCTTTTACAACTTGATGCTCCTCTAAAACCGCCATTCTTTTAATAAATGCATTTGCAAATCTTTCGGGAGATTTAATATCCCGATTAAAATAAAGTGATGGTTCGATTAGTTCCAATTCCATCAATGCAAAATCATTATCCTTTGTTCTCACCAAATCTGTTCTTGCATATAGGGGAATGGTGGAAAGTTTATTAACAATATTGTTTGCTATTGCTTTTTGTTCTTCGGATGGTGTAATGCTTTTAAAAATTCCGCCATGTTCTTCCTGAACGCGAAAATCTTTTTCCTTTGGAGTTTTTAAAACTGCGTGACTAAACTCTCCGTTAAAATAAAACAAAGAATACTCGCCCTCATTAATAATGTTTTGCATAAACGGCTGAACCATAAAATCTCTCTTTGCAAAAATCTTTTCAATACCGTGTAGATGCCCGTTAAGATTTTCTTTTGATAATCTAAATGTATTATCTGCGTTAGCACTAATGTTTGGTTTAATAATTATTTCTTCAGAGTTAAGCCTCTCAAAATATTCATAAGCAATATCAGGGTTAAAACTTTTCTCCCATATTGTATTAACAATTCGAACTCCTTTGCTTTCCAAATCATAAAGATAATTTTTATTCATATTCCATTTAATAAGCTCTAACTCATTTTCAAGATGTGCAGATGAGTTATTAATTTTTTCTAAAACTTTTAAAAATTTTTCATAATCATTTTGATAATCCCAAGTTGATCTTACAATCACAGCGTTATAATCATTCCAATCTACTTTCTCATTTCGCCAGGATACTTCTTCGGCAATCCAGCCAAGTTTATTCATCGGTTCAATAAGCAGTTTATCGTACGTGTGAAAGTTCTTGAGTGAATCCATTGAAAGAAGTGCGACTTTTTTATTCATAATATTTTTTACTCTGTAATATGGAATTAATTAATACATCAGAAAATAATGCACAATAAATGATTTACAAAAATAAATTATTTAACTTTGCCGGGTCAAGAATATAAAAATTAAAAACCTTATAGAAAGAAAATTCCTGTGGAGTGGATTGTACTTATTCTTTGGCTTTCCATTATTAACGGCGGGTTAGGCGGGCAATATGTCCTCAATTGGATGGGTAACCAGCCGGAATTTACTGGCGGCAGCAAAATAGATGTTTCCCCCGGTGTAATGACCTGGTGGCGCGAAATTTCTAAACTTGCGTGGGCTGTTATTGCAGTTATCATCGAAATTATCCGGGGTAAAGAAATAAAATATTTATGGCCTGGTTTTCTTTCTCTATTAACAATAATAATCTGTGCTTTTACCGGAGTAATTGAAAACATCGGATTCTTTTATCTACCCCGCTATTATTCGCCGCACATCTTTGCTCCTTATGTAAATATTTATCTGGCATTTCTTCCTTTCTTTGGAAAGTTTATGTTCAACGCTCAAATTCGTAAAGAACATTGGATTGGAATTTCACTTGTCATTACCGGACTTGCATTGCCGCATATTCCCTGGCTGCTTGGATTAGCTTCGGATAATAATGCTTTGGATAGGACTGCTATAATTTGGATAATAATTATAAATGGATGTTTACTCTCACAACAAGTCCTTAATAACAAAACTGTTCAAACTTCTTTGCCCGGTGTTGGACCAAATGCACTTGTTGTTTGGCGTGAGATCTGGAAAATGATTTTTATTACTTCAGCTATTTTAATAATTCCGTTAATAGGAAATATGCTGAATGCTAATATGCCCCAAAGTGTAACCGCGGCAAACTTCGAGACAAGGGTCCTGGATAAAGTTGATCAAAGCAAAAAAGAATTTTTACTCGGTTATTATTCCAAAACAGAAAATGGTTATGTTTTAAAAAATAATGTTTCCGAAAAAGAAGAAGAAAATATTAAACAAATTTTTAAATCAGTTGAATATCACCGGTTCTTCTCTTTGTTCGATGGAAGTATAATTCCGAATAACTGGCTGCCAATACTTTTTGTTATTGCTGCAGGATTGACGGGATACATTTACAGTTTTGGTTTCTTCAAGCTTTCAAAATTTGCTGCACACTTTTGGGTACCATATACAAATGTTTATCTGGCATTACTGCCTTTTATTATGCTTTTGTTCGGAAAAGAAGTTACTGGTTATCAAATAGCCGGTGCTGTTGTGGTTACTGCAGGACTTATGATTGGCGTTATGGATCATCGTCGAAATCAAGTTGTAGAAATTGAAAAAAGAAATAAATCATAATAATATGACAAGCACAAAAAAACCTTTATCTCTTGCAAAAGAAAAAATAAAAATTCTTCTGCTAGAAGGAATTCATAAAAATGCTTTGCAGTTATTTAGCGAAAACCAATACACAAATGTTGAATACCATAAAAATTCTTTAGAAAGCGATGAGCTGATTGAAAAAATTAAGGACGTTCATCTGCTTGGAATAAGATCCAAAACAAATATTACCGATGATATTCTTAAACACGCAAAGAAACTGATTGCAATTGGATGCTACAGCATCGGCACAAATCAGGTAAACTTACACTCAGCCAAGCTTCAAGGTATTCCTGTCTTTAACGCACCATTTTCAAACACTCGCTCTGTTGCGGAGCTTGTGATAAGCGAGTGCATTTTTCTTCTGCGCGGGGTGCCCGAAAAAAACTTTGCCGCACACAAAGGTATCTGGCTAAAAGATTCTTCCAACTCTTTTGAAGTTAGAGGAAAAAATTTGGGAATTGTTGGATATGGACACATTGGTTCTCAGGTTTCGGTACTTGCTGAATCATTAGGAATGAATGTTTACTACTTTGATATTGAGAAGAAGTTAAATCTGGGTAACGCAAAATCGAGTGCTAGTCTGGATGAGCTCCTGTCAATATCTGATATTGTTACTCTCCATGTTCCCGAAACAGATCTTACTAAAAATATGATCTCTTCAAAAGAATTGAGTTCGATGAAAAATGGTTCTTATCTAATTAATGCTTCAAGAGGATCGGTTGTTGTTATTGATGATCTTGCAAAATCATTGGAAGAGAAACACATTGCCGGCGCTGCGATTGATGTTTTTCCCAAAGAACCAAAATCAAATAAAGATCCTTTTGTAAATGTGCTGAAAAAATTTAATAATGTAATATTAACACCGCATATTGGCGGAAGTACATCGGAAGCGCAGGCAAACATTGCCGTTGAGGTTTCTGAAAAGTTAGTTAATTATTGTGATGTTGGAACTACAATCGGCGCAACAAATTTTGTTGAGGTGTCTTTAACTCCAAATCTTAACAAGCAGCGTTATCTTCACATTCATAAAAATCAGCCCGGAGTATTAAATAAAATAACCAAAATATTTACTTCACGTAAAATCAATATTGCCTCTCAGTTCTTGCAGACAGATGCAGATATCGGTTATGTAATTATTGATGTTGATCAAAAAAATATTTCGGTTGAGATAATGAAAGAACTTAAAGCAATTCCCGAAACAATAAAAACAAGAGTGCTGCTTTAGAATTTAGGTCTTCACAATACTGCTAACGAATATCATCCAGCTTTGCAGACCAAGTAATAATGTTATGGTGGAAATTGTTTTAATATCTCCACCATTTAAAACATCGATACAAAATCTTACTAATATTTTTTAATCAAATAATTACTGCGGAACCGTTGGTGTTTGAGTAATTACACTTTCGGGTTTTTTCTTTTCATTATAAATTAACCATTGCACAACAGCGGCAGCAATAAAAAGTATAATCGTCAGCCAATAACCGGATTGATATTCAAGCTTTATAATTCCCTGCCCGCTAAGAGCAGCATCACCATCCATATTTATTTTAAGAAGGAATAAAAATACAACGCCAAGCACTGCAATTACTAAACTAATTAATGCGGTTATTTTTTTTCTGATAAAACCGACGGCTAATCCTACCACTGCGGTAAGTAATGCAAAAAGAGCCATTGGCTATGATTTAACTTCCCGATTTTTATTATCTGCATTGTTCTCATTATTCTGATCAAACATATTTTGTCCCATCATATTCTGATCTGAATATTCTGTGCCTGTAATCAGTTGAAAACCAGTTAATGTCATAACAGTTTGTCCGCTGCAGGAAAGATTAGCAAAGGGCAAGAAAAAGCAAAGGATAATAACACCAAACAATGCAGGTGAGAATTTTTTTATCGGTTCCATTAATGCCTCTCGGAAAAGTGATTTGATTTAGTTGATTAGTTACTAAAATAATCTCTGATTGTCATTTCAAAAGAATAAATCGGAAATAGTTTTTTTTCCACAGGAATTTAACTCGGGACGTAAAAAGAATCAATCAATTATTAAAGATTTTTTTTACTTTAATTCATTTGCAATATTTAACTTCACTTTTCCTAGAAACACCTGATTCATTGAACGACTCAATTGCGAAATAATATTCCTGATCAACTGTAAGTGCACGAAGTTCAAGCTTTGTGGGTTTATCTGCAAACACCTGATACGTTTGATATAATTTGTTGGGTTTTATCCCCCATAAAATATTATATCCAACAACGTTCTGCACCGCATCCCATTTGATAAAAGCATTTCTTCTGTGGCTTATCTTTCCTGCCTTAATGTTTATTAATAAAATTTACAAACCGGTGATTGAAAAATATAAACACAGACAATAATCATCGGAACCTTTCTGTAAGATATTTTTATAATTTTATTTTTATAGACTTCTGAAAAATATGTATGTATCGTACTGTCATTCCCACGAAAGTGGGAATCTAATCTCAAAATGGTGGGATTCCTGTTTACACGAGAATGACCGTATGAATTTTTCAGAAGTCACTCTTAGTATTTGATATGCAATATTTTGTTTTTGCATATTTCAAACTAGTTTGCTTATTTTATAACAAGGGGCTAATTCAAAATATTTTTTAATTTTCTAGAGGAGATGATATGGTTTCAATTTTTTCCCTCTGGCTTCCGATACTTCTTTCATCTGTTGTGGTTTTCTTTGTAAGCTTTCTTTTGCATATGGTTATTAAACATCACAACAGTGATTTTCAAAAAATCCCTAATGAAGATAAGGTGATGGATGATCTTCGCAAAGCTAACATTCCTGCAGGAGATTATGTGTTTCCTTATGCTAAAGACGATAAGGAAAGAAATACACAGGAGTACAAGGATAAGTTTAAAAAAGGTCCTGTTGCTATCGTCACTTTTTTTCCGGCAGGACAAACAGGAATGGGATCAAGTCTTGTTTTATGGTTTATCTATTCTTTAGTTGTAGGAGTGTTTGCCGCATACATTGCAGGACACGCTCTTCCACCCGGTGCTCATTATCTTTCGGTTTTCCGTTTTGCCGGAGCCACTGCGTTTACCAGCTACAGTCTTGCACTTTTACACGATAGCATCTGGTTTAAAAGAAACTGGACTACCACCTTCAAATATATGCTTGACGGATTAATTTATGCTTTGTTCACAGGCGGCGTATTCGGCTGGTTGTGGCCAGCGATGTGATTTTAATTTTTATTAAGAAATAACACACCCCTTCTTTTCCCCTCTCGAGAGGGGATGCCGAAGGCAGGGGTGTGTTGCGTTTGGCTTATTAGTTTAAGTTTTTACTTATGAAATTCAAACCAAAAAGAAAAATTATCCCATACAATCCTGCATTAAAAGAAAAGGCACGGGAGCTTAGGAATAACAGCACCAAAACTGAAATACTTCTTTGGATGTATCTTAAAGGCAGACTGGGGCGCGGTTACGATTTCCACAGGCAAAAACCAATTGATGAATATATTGTTGATTTCTTTTGCAGTGAACTTATGCTGGCTATAGAAATAGACGGACTATCTCATATTGGCAAGGAAGAGTACGATTCATATAGACAAAGGAGATTAGAAGAGTTTGGCGTTAGATTTTTAAGATTTAAAGATGAAGATGTTTTTTACAACAATGATTTTGTTGTTAAAGAAATTGAAAAGTGGATTGATGCTAATGCAAACCAATAAATACACACCCCTTCTTTTCCCCTCTCGAGAGGGGAATTAAAAGGGGTGTGTTGGTTTACTAAAAAATAACGGCGGTATTGTCAATATTTTTCTTAAGTTCAACATAGTACTTTTAAAAAAGCATTGTTTAATATTTAAAGGAGCTAAAAGATGAACCGCTTATTTTTTACATTGTTGTTTCTCCTGTTTTCATCGGCTTTATTATTCTGCCAGGAATCTTCAAAAACTTTTTCTCCTAATGTTCTTCAAATACAGCAGGGATTTGTTGATGCAAATGGTGTGATGATCTATTATGAGGAATTTGGGAAAGGCAAACCATTAGTGATTGTTCACGGAGGACCGGGTGCTTCACATGATTACTTTCTTCCATACCTGTTACCGCTTGCCAGGCATTACCGTTTAATTTTTATTGATGAACGCGGTTCAGGCAAATCTGAAAAACTTGATGATGCATCACAATACACTGTAGAAAATATGGTTGAGGATGTTGAAGCTGTAAGAACAGCACTCGGACTTGGAAAGATAATCCTGCTCGGGCATTCATACGGCGGAGTTCTTGCACAAGCATATGCATTAAAATACCAGG
>JAVHOU010000038.1:0-5557 GCA_036170275.1 Ignavibacteriaceae bacterium | reverse complement strand
AATAATAAAGCGAAAATGAAGAAAACCTTATTCATCATAATGTTATTATGTATATCATCTCAATTATCCTTTGCACAAGACGATATTCAGATTGGAAATCCAAACGGTATTGTAAGACAAGTACAAGGCGGACTTTTTGATTATTCCGATCCTTCAGGAATAAATATTAAAGTTCAACTTTGGGGATATGTTAGATATCCCGGTTTCTATATTGTACCAGCCAGAAGCAATATAAATGAACTTATTTCATTAGCCGGCGGTCCGACAGAGGATGCGTTACTTAACGACATTAGAGTGCTAAAAATAAAAGATGATTCCACTACTACACTTTTAAAATATAACTACAATGATTTGATGTGGTCAGAAAATCTAACTACTAAAATTACAATCGCGAGGCTGCAGGCTGGTGATGTTGTAGTTGTACCTGGAGAACCGAGATATTTTTTACGGCAGGATGTTTCTTTCTATTTATCTATAGTTACAGCACTGGCATCTTTAGCAGCACTAATAATCAGTATTACGAAATAATATGGGCAGATAAATGAATAATAATAATCAGAATGAATTTAATTTAGATAACGGTGAAAGCAATACTTTAAAGGATTATTTAATACTAATCCGAAATAATATTGTACCTGTAATCATCATTATACTTGCAAGTCTTGCAGTATCAATTATCTATGCAATCTCAGCTAGAGATATTTACAAATCTCAAACAGCACTAAAATTAAGTAAGCCGGGTGGGAGTATCTTGCAATCCCCTTTAGTACCAGAGTTTAGTGATTTTGGGAATGACAGGTTTATAGCAAATGAAATTGAGATACTTAAAAGTTATAATTTAAGAGAACGAGTTGCTAAAGCATTAGTAGATACTTTTGTTAACACTAAATATAATAAAGATTTTAATCTACTGTATAAAAAAGCATTCAGCGGTAATTCTGAAGAACTGCTTACTGTACCCGATATTGCAGCGGTACTGGAAAACTCTGTTGGAGTAGAACAAAAACGAGGACTTGATATTATTGAGATATCTGCTCAGTCGCCTTCACCAAAAGAAGCAGCGCTAATTGCAAATATCTATTCGAAGGAATACAAAAACTATAATCTGGAAATTAACCGCGACCAGCTTACTTTTGTTAAAGGATTCCTTGATAAACAACGGAAAGAGAAAAAAGATCAATTAAACGAAGCAGAAGAAATTTTAAGATCATATCAGGAAAAAGGCGGGATTATAGCACTGGATCAGCAGGCACAAACTCTGATACAGCAATTATCACAATTTGATGCGCAGAAAAATGCTGCTAAAATAGAATTGATGGCATCAGATGAAGTACTTAAGCAATATAAAGATGAGTTAGCAAAACAAAATCCAAGACTTGCTGATTATCTTGAAAGTGCAACCTCTGAAACATATATAACCGCATTACAAAATGAGATATCCCAACTGCAGATAAACAAAGATCTTGCTCTAGCAAAGGTGGAGCCCGGTATTGATATAACTTCTAAGGTTAAAGAATACGATAAAAAGATTAAAGATTTGAAAACCAAACTTGATGAAAAAGTAAAAGTATTAAAAGCTGGAATATTAGCCAGCAGTCCAGAAGAGGTTAAAGGACTAAGCCAAAAAATAATTGAAGAAGAGATAAAAAACGGATCACTTAGAACTACACAAGGCGGGCTTGCAGAAATAGTGAATAAATATGAAGAACGATTTAACCGTTTACCTAAAACTTCTCTTGACTTAGCAAGATTTCAGAGAAACCGGGAATCATTAGAAAAGCTTTATACTTTAGTTGAAGAAAGATTTCAAGAGGCCGTAATTAACGAGCAATCACAACCCGGAAATGTACTGATAATTGATAATGCCAGAATGCCGGATAGTCCCGCAAAGCCAAACAGATTGCTTATAGTAATGGTTGGGTTAGTAATAGGTTTTGGTCTAGCATTTGGCTTTGTATTTATAAAAAATTATTTTGATAACACAGTCAAAACACCAGAGGATATACAAAAGCAAAACATTAATGTTCTTGCGTGGATACCGCAGGTTGAAGGTTTAGGATTAAATATTAAAAGCAAATTTGATTTTGTTGTTTCTACAAGACCTGATTCAATACCTTCAGAAGCATTCCGTTCTCTTAGAACAAGAGTTCAGTTCTCCCGTCCTGATAAAGAATCATTAAAAACTATTTTAATTACCTCCCCTGCTCCCCAGGAAGGAAAAACTACGGTTGCAATAAATCTTGCGGGTAGTTTTGCTCTCTCAAATAAAAAGACTTTAGTAGTTGACTGTGATCTAAGGAAACCAAGGTTGCATCAAATAATTGAGCGTGATAAAAAGCCTGGATTAATTGATTATCTGGTAGGTGAATTTAAATTAGATCAAATTACGTATCCTACTGATATAGATAATCTTAGCATTATTACTTCAGGTACAATACCACCTAATCCAGCAGAAATGTTAGACTCTAAACAAATGGAGGATTTTCTTACAGAAGTTAGGGGTAAGTATGATTATGTAGTACTTGATTCTCCACCGATTGTAGCTGTAACAGATGCAGAAATATTAGCCAAAAAAGTGGATGGATCTATTCTTGTTGTATCAGCCGATGTAACAGAGTTATCAATGATGGATAGAGCTGTACAACTTTTAAAACACGATAACTCTCAATTAATAGGAACTGTATTAAATAATTTTAGTACAAAACCAGGATACGGCAGTTATTATAAATACTATTATTACTATGCATCAAAGAATAAAGAATAATTAATTGAGATTTCTGAAATATTCTTTAATTTGTCATTCCGGACTTGATCCGGAATCTATTTCTTTAGATTTTGAAATAAATCGTTACAGCAGACAGAATGACTAATAAAAAGAATCTTCTGAAATATTCTAATTGTCATTCCCGTGCAAACGGGAATCTATTGATTTTGTATTAGATTCCCACTTTCTCCCTTAGGGATGCCTATGGCAGTGGGAATGACCAATGACCAGAAAATAATATTTCAGAAGTCTTTATAATAAAATTCTGATAATATAAGTATCAAAATATTTTTTTTAGGAATTGTGAAATGGCAACTGCAGTAATAACTGGTGGATCAGGTTTCTTAGGTTCACACTTATGCGATAAGCTGATAAGTGAAAACATTTCTGTTATATGCATAGACAATCTTTTGACAGGCAGCTTAGATAACATCCAGCATTTATTTGGCAATCCGAAATTCCATTTTATCAGACATGACATTACCAATTTTATACACGTGCCTGGTAAAGTAGATTTTATTCTTCACTTCGCATCACCGGCAAGCCCCTTGGATTACCATCAACTTCCCATTGAGACTCTTAAAGTCGGTTCATTGGGCACGCACAAGGCACTCGGACTTGCAAAAGAAAAGAATGCGCGCTTCTTATTGGCATCCACATCAGAGGTTTATGGTGATCCTTTAATGCATCCACAAAAAGAAGACTACTGGGGTAATGTAAATCCAATCGGACCAAGAGGAGTTTATGATGAAGCGAAACGATTTGCGGAAGCAATAACAATGGCCTATCAGCGGTATCATAATCTAAGCACCAGAATTGTTAGAATATTTAATACATTTGGTCCGCGTATGCGTTTACATGATGGAAGAGCAATACCAGCGTTCTTTGCTCAGGCACTTAACAATGAACCTATAACTGTTTTCGGAGATGGTACACAAACAAGAAGTTTTATTTATGTTGACGATGAGGTGGATGGAATACTAAAGTTATTATTTTCTGATGAGAATGAACCGGTAAACATTGGCAATCCCGAAGAAATAACTGTTAAACAAATTGCTGAGGAGATAATTGAACTAACAAATTCTAAAAGTAAAATCATTTATCAGGATTTACCAATAGATGATCCTAAAGTTCGTCAGCCTGATATAACTAAAGCGAAAGAAAAATTAGGCTGGAAGCCGAAAGTAGATCGTAAAGATGGACTAATTAAAACGATGGAATATTTCAAAACTAAATTACTTTCCGATAATGAATAAAATATTTAGAATATAAAGATTAATATTTTACAATTAAAATTATATCCATTCTTGTTATTTATTTATGAATAAACATATCTCTTTTCTATTACATCAATTTATTAATTGAGACTACTGAAAAATAGAATCTTAATAGTCATGCTGAATTCATTCCAGCATCTTTTATGAGATTTTGAAATAAATTCAAAATGACAACTTGGTCTAAATTTAATTTTTCAGAAGTCTCTACTATTAACTTTTTAATGTATTGAACTTTGTTAAATAACTCTGCATATTTAATTTGATTATTATTTCAATAATGTAATTCTTAAAATATTAGAGAGTTCTGTGATCTTTACAAAAAGAATAATCCTGGTACCTCTACTTTTTTTATTATCCATAATTATATCTGATAAATATTTCTCCTTATATGCCCAGGAAGAAATTGAACCAATAGTTTATTATCAGATGGAGCCCCTTGATGACAGTCTCTTCATCCAGATACAGCAGGAAATGTTCATTGATCCGCCTGATCCTAAAGCTGAAATTGTTGTTGATTTAAGAGATGCTAATAATCAAACAATATCTATTAAAGGAGCATTGTATCCATTTCTTGCGTTAAAACCTGAAACCCGAGCCAGAATAATAACTTATCCATTTAAACTTAATCTTGAAGAAACTATTAATTATAGTAGTATTTTTACCAGAGTTATAGAAAAATTAAGATTAAGTAAAATTTTGAACCCTCCAAGTGTACTCCAGATTTCCTCAACATTAGGATACATAAATCCTTTCCTCCAGGTTCAAGGTGGTGAGAGATTTGGATTTCCTCTAAAGAGTGATATAGGATTATCATTCGGAATGGGTACTCCCTATTCCGGTATAATGGAAACAAATTTTATCGAAGCGAATTTTCATATACTTGGATTAAGGATAGGCGTTTACCGAAGTGTAGATGCCTTTGTTGAAATTAAAGATTCTGAAAATCACAACAATCTATTTGTTACTACAGGTTTTCAGGTCGCTTATGTAATTCCATTCGGTAATTTCTTTGAATTAGGATATACATCATCATCTGATAAATTTACGGAAGCACAAATACGTAAATACACTATTAATTCTGTAAACAAGAATAATATTGTGCTTAATTCCGATGGCTCCATAAAATACCAACCCTTTTTGTTACAGGGTAATTTTATTAATTGGGAATTTCGTTATCCGGTTAAAGTAATGGGTGCAACACGTGGTAAAGTTTATGCTGCAAGATACCTCAATGAAACACACATCGGATTTCTCGGCAGAGAAATGACTTTAGGCGGAAGTGTTTTTGATTTAAGGATGGATGCGATGACAGCCAGTAATGTTAGACAGCCACAGTTTGTTATGGATATATTGGTTCAGAAGATATTTGATTCCTGGGCATCCAGCGCTATCGCAATAGGACCAAGTATAATTATTGGAACTACTAAAAGCGGATCTCTGGGCTTAACTTCTATTCTTATTAATCTAAGATTAAAAGTTGGAACTTCTTTTTAATCATTTACAATTAGATCTCTCC
>JAVHOU010000037.1:0-5566 GCA_036170275.1 Ignavibacteriaceae bacterium | reverse complement strand
ACCAATGTTGTTACTTCATTTCCTAAAATATCGAAGACCTTTAACATTACTACAGATTGCTTCGTTTCACTCGCAATGACATTCGGAATACTAAAACGAATCTTTGTCGTTGGATTAAATGGATTTGGATAATTCTGTTCTAACTTGTATTCTTTTGGTGCTGAATATCTTAACACAAATTGTTTTGTTTGATACACACTTTTGTTATCTGTAATTAAAAACTCAATCGTATCTGCTTCAACATTTCCAATATTATAGTCAACATCAAAATTAAATTCAGCTTCTGTTTCTGTGCCTTGAGTTATAATCTCAATCATTTTTTCTGTCTGATTGAAGTTTAAGTTTTTGGAATTCTTGATAATCTTAACTTCAAGATTATTCGCGGCTTCATTTGAAGATACATTCGATAATTCTAAAACTATTTGGTTATTCTTTACTCCAGGTTGAACGCTGTATGCGTTTTGTGCTGCCATTATTGAGGATAGCAGAATTACTGTTATTAATGTTTTCATAATTATTCTCCGTTTATGGCTTAGCCATCACTTTGTGATTGTAAACTGATTTTTATGATTGCTTATGATCTTAATAAATCAGTCAAATCAGCATAGTATTGTTTTGTTGCTTTATTGTTTTCCTTTGCGATCTTTGTCTTGACTTTTTCTTAGCGTGCTTTGCGTGAAATTCCTTTAAGACAGGTTCTCGCAAAGAACGCAAAGCTAATCCGCAGAGATCGCTAAGTTTTTATTTAACATTTTCCATCAACCATTAAACATCCCGCCACGGCGGGCAGGCATCCATCTTACGGAATGTTAAGCAGAATTTCCACCAAACTATTTACAGAAATATCCTGCTGTTTATCCTGACTTACATTTCCAAACGTTGCTCTAAAACTTAAATTAGCTGGAAGTAACTCTTTGGTTGCAATACCGCTTGAATTTGTTGTTCCAAGATTTCTCCAAGCACCTGCATAATATTTTACGGTTGCATTATTTATTGGCATTGCCACAGGTGGCTGATTATTACTTGTCTTACTTACTTTAACAGAACATAATACAGTGTTAAAATCCACAACAGAATTTGTATTTAAGTTTTGTTGTTTATCTTTTGATACAAACTCATAAGTCATTCTAAAACTATAGTTGATTGGAAGCAGTTCTTTATATGCAGCTCCATTTGATGTTGTACCAAAACTTCTCCACGCTCCAGCATAATATTGAACTGTTCCTTGATCTATAAGATTACCCAAACTATTTTTTAATTGTACAGCTGCATTAACAGTTTGGAATACGACTGTTGGATCAACGGATAGGTTTTGCTGTTTGTCTATGCTTCCATACTCATAAGTCATTCTAAAACTATAATTGATTGGGAGCAGTTCTTTGTATGCAACTCCGTTTGATGTTGTACCAAAACTTCTCCAAGCACCAGCATAGTATTGAACTGTACCTACGTCAATCAGGTTTCCAAGACTGTTTTTTAATTGCACTGCTACATTAACTGTCTGGAATGTATAAGTATTATTTTGCGCATTAACATTATCTGCTTGCAAACTTGCATACTCATAGTAAACTCTTATGCTTACTGTTGGTTTTGTAGTTATTACAGTAAATGTACCGTCTCCATTATTTACAGCATCTTTCCAGCCATTATCATAGTAAGTTACATTGCTTGCTGGTATTTGGTTACCTAAGCTGTTTTTTAAGTTTACAAGTAAATTAGGATTGCTAGCTTGTGTTACACTAAACTGCAAAGTATCCGAAATTGAATATCTATCTTTTACCCAAACAGGAAAAGAACCAACTACGGCTACATCTGAAGACAATATCTCGGCAGTTAATAGACTATCAGAAACGAATGTCGTTGTCTTTGGCTGCCCGTTAATGTAAACAACCGCAAGAGAATCGAACCCCGTCCCTTTTATTTCCATCGCAAATGGACCTTCGTTTATTGTTACTGTCGAGGGGTTTATTGAGCTCAAAACGAATTCATTCTCGAATTTGCTTAAATCTATAGTAATTGCTTGTAATGTCTCTGGAACATAGTAGAAAATTTTATCTGGGTAGCTATCAAATAATAAAATTTTTCCGTCTTTGGGCAATACTAAATTCCTAACCAACGCACCACTAGTAGCTTTATAAATACTAATTTCTCCGTTAATAAATTCTGCATGGGGTTTTTCTGGTGCCCACAGTGCTTTTTGTAATATGACAAAGTCTGAATTCGGTGAAAGATAGCCATGCGAACGGTAATGAAATGAAATCCCAAGGAAATATAGATCATTATCAATATCATATACAAAGTATCTAGGTGTATTACTGTACTCTGTTTCATTATAGCTTAATAAAACCATCCCTTTCTTACCGTCATCGAAGAAAAGCGATTCATTGTTATTTAATTCATAAAAATATTTTTTATCTATAATTGAATCGAGTTCAATTGAATATTTACTAAAATAATTTCCTGATATAGAATCTGAATCATATTGGTATAAAAAATTATCGGCTTTTGAACTAAATGACAATTCTGTAAGAGGAATTTTATTTTTCCTAATTTCTGAAAGGTTTTCTGAATTTAAGAGAGTTGTTTCAAACGTCCAATCATTTAATTCACCTTTAAGAGTTGAAAGAAAAAGTAAATTTTTTGAATTTATTAAGTATACTAAAACTCCAATTTCTTGTTCATTTGTGATAATTGTATCTATGCATACGGGGTTATCAGTGCTAAATATTTGAATACCCATTTTATTATATATAAAAAACCATTTCTGATAGTTATCATAAGTGAATTCTAAAGGATTTATAATGTTGGAAAGAAATAGCTCATTTTGTCCATTGCTCAGATTAACGCGATAAATATTATTATAATTGGGTGAGATTAATTCACTATAAAAATAATAAGGTTGTGAATAAATATTTATACAAAATAAAAAACTTAAAATTATAAATACTTGGAAATTCTTTATTGGCCAGAATAGTTTTTTCATCTTAATTTCTCCTTTTAATTCCACAATTCGGGATAGTTACCACTTTCAACATCAATCTTCATTTGCCAGGCATCCATGCCGCGTGTATGACCTTTTTGAGGTTCAGCTCTCCATTCTCCCGTGCTATTTTGATCCCTTGGATCATCTGGATACCAACGCCAATAAGAACCTCCACGGTAACGATGGTGAGTTTCTTTCCATAATTGCTCATTATTAATATCGTCAACGAAGTCAGTTACCCTTGAATAGCTTTTTTTATTTCTAAAACGGGGATACCAACTTTTTCTACTGTCAGTTCCATTTCTAATTGTACTTGGGTAATTCAATGCCTTCTGTTTTTTCTCATTTAATCTCTGTTTTCCTTCTTCCCGACTGACTCTCCAATTCCATATTTGAGCGTTATTATGCGGTGGATCAATCTGCATTAGGCCATAACCATGCGGGGAACCCCAGATTGGATATCCACGAATACTTCCACTTTCATTAAAATGTTTCCATTTGGGTCGACTTTCAAGATAAACAACAATTTGCTCATGTATGTTGAGACCATTTTTTACATCGGCAGGTGTTGGGTTTTTTCCAATTATTCTCATATTCAGCTTCTTAGAAGTCGTATATGTAAATCCATTATAGACAATTGTCCCAGTGATTTTTATTTCATCTCCGCCAATTATTTTTTCTCCCCATGGAATTGTCCAATAAATCAATCCATTACCAAAACCAGATTCCTGCCCTCTAAATTTTTCTATGGTAGTCCTATAAGGTGTATCTCTTTCATCAATCCATTTTACTTCTAATTCCCAGTCTAAATTGAATGACCCGATTATTTCAAATTTTGGTATGGCGCTAAACGATATTGACGGCATTTTAGGTGTACCCTCTATAAATCTATCACCAGAAACATAATTTATTTCAATCGCATCGCCCACCGCCACATCGCCTTTCCAGTAACCAGTTTCATATAAGTAACCTCCTATGTAACAAGCTTCAGTTATTGGTGCATTGCTCTTGAGCTGTTCATTTAAGCTAAGTTTCGATTGATTAAGTTCTGCCTTTTTTTTCTCAATCATTTTTTTATAACCAGCTTTAAGCTCGGATAATTTTTTCTGTTCTTCTGTAATCTCATTATCTTGTTTTGCAATTTTTATCATCGGTTGCATTGCAGCATCACCCAAGTCTGTTCCCACTCTTAGTCTAACAATTCCACTGTCACCCGCAACACTATCTGCAGCCACAAAATAAATTGGTTCTTGTGCATCGGAGAAATAAACTCCAAGACTATCACCAACCAAAATGTTACCGTTTATACATCCATCCACTACAGAAAGCTCAAATGTTTGCCCTGAAGGAAAATCTTCTAATGAACCATCAGGATTTCTTTTCTTTATTATCACTTCTGCTGTATCTGCTGCACTAACAACTTCAGGATTTGTATATACATAAATTGGCGAGGGATTTATGTAAAAGGTTAATTCTTTAGTAACTATTGTTGAATCAGATGTGCTTATTCTGATTATTACTGAATCGGTTTTTAAGGGCGATTTTCCATCCGCAATGTAATCCACCCAAACATTTCCCCACCAATTGTCAAGATTTGTAAGTGTTTTAGTTCTTTCATTTGTATAAGGATCAATCAAACTTCCATATTCTGAACCTTTAATTATCATCAAATTAATTTTGGTCTCGAATGATATATTACAATAATTATATAATCTGACGTGTATATTTGATCGTTCACCGATAGTAATAGCTTCCGGGTATATCTCCGTTTCTATTTCACTTTCCTCAGGAAAGTAATATATCTCTGATGTATCTTTTACCCCATTTATGTTTGATTCTACTTTAACTGACTGAATAGTTTGTGCTTTTGGCGCATTATTAATTCTTTTTATTCCAACATTACTAATATTGTCATAATCAGATAATTGTGTCGTACTTCCAAGTTCTGCTCCTGTACTTTTATCAAAAAGAACCGCAAATTCCGACCCTTCGATAATATTAATACTCATAGCGTCACCGTAATAAAAACTTGGAACGTTACATTAATTCCAGTTGATATTTTTGATACTTAGATCAGCATAATTATCCGGGCAGAGTGAACCATCTGTATTTAACTCATAATTATTCATAACTCCATTATAAGTACCTACTATATCTTGAGGTTGATTTAAGTTTATATCATCAATAAACACTTGAAGCAATCTCCCTGGTAGCATATCCCAATACCACCCCCATCCCCAATAATTATGATAGAACCATCTTTCTTCCTGGAACAAATAATGGTGCCTTCCATTTCCCGGGAATGAAATTGATGTACTACCACTTGTAGACCATCCACTGTTTAGGGTATCATTGTTACAAGTCACGATCTGAATATTCCCTCTATAATATTCCGACGGTGTCCAAGTCATTGTGTATGTGAAGATATGTTCAGTTTCATTAATGGAATTTTTACTAATTATGCTCTTCGGATTTATCTCCACTTTTTCTTTAATTATTACTTGTGCGGTTAGTTCTGTGGATAAGATTAAAAACAAAAGTAAAAAGATTAAAGTAGAATTGAATTGCACTTCCCTAATCTTT
>JAVHOU010000036.1:0-23357 GCA_036170275.1 Ignavibacteriaceae bacterium | reverse complement strand
TAATTAATTAACTTACAAACTGCACTTGCTGATGCAAGTTAAGTGCAGTTTGTTAAATATTTATCAGTTGTGTTTTACTTGGCTTCCCTGTTATGGGCGGCCTGCCTCGACTTGACGTCGAGTCAAGGCAGGCGGGTTAACCGCAACGTCGTTATACATTAGGGGAAAAAATGAATAAAGTAATATTTTTTATTTTTGCGATATTAATTATCAATAGTTGTGAATCACCCACAGATAATCAAATTTCGACTAAAAAAAATTATACTGGTGAAAAATCTATCGATTTAAATAATGATAGTATAGAAGATTTTAGTTGGGAAAGTAACTTTATTTCTAATGGACAGACTACTGATGAAATTTTAAGGGTGTTTCCCAAGAATACTTCTGAAATATTATTTGGAAATGATATTATAGAAATTGGAGACACAATTAAATTTATTGCTCTAGCTCCAAGTGCCTGGCATACATTCCATAGAGATTTGGCTTCGTATAGAACAAATAATGGTAATTGGAGTGGTACAAATGGCACTTCCTACATTGCAGTAAAAATAAATATATCAAATTCATTTCATTGCGGTTGGATAAAATTAACAGTTGATACTCTAAATCATAAAATAATATTTAATAGTTCAGATTATAATTTACAAGCAAATCAAAATTTTATTGTTAAATAAATCAGTCTTTAAAACTAATGTATAACAAGCGCCTCAACCCGACCGCCATTTTAGTTCGGCGGATTTGTGATTTTTGAAATTATGTTTTTGTTTGGCATTTTGTTCTAAGTGTTCGTACTAATTAATTAACTTGCCTTCGGTTTGTACTGAACAAGTTACAAACCTACGGCTAAATATTTATCAGTTGTGTTTTACTCGACTTCCTTTTTATGGGCGGCGGGTTAGGCGCAACGTCGTTATGTAGCTAACAAAATTCACACGATATCAAAGTAATTTTATGACTTCAAATAAATATTTTCTTCGTTTTATTGTTTTTTTATTTATGCAAATAATGCTTTTCGCACAATATAATCCACAAGTTCAAATTGATACTGCCGAAAGATATGCGAAAATTTTGACAATGGATTCCCATAATACAATGTTGTACGATTCAACACAGATGTCAAAGTCAGATGCTTTTGTAATAGTTGCATTACTTCAAAGGGAAGGAATATGGTCTCCTCGCGTTCGTAACGCAAATGCAATATTTGCAATAAATAATCAAAATGTCTATTGGATAAATCTTTTCGTTGAAGCAAGAGCTTTGACTAATGCTGCGGCTGATAGTATTCTTAAGGATATATTATATGAATTGAAAGCCGTTTATCCTGAACGAAAGTATGAATTTGAACTATCAGCAATTGATTCAACTTTTTCTTTAATAACTAAGGAAATAAAAATCCAATAAAATGGGCTACCTAACATCTTTAATAAGTACAAAGTCCCGCCAGAGGCGGACAGGCAAGAGGATATAAAAATATTGTTCAATCCGTTTCCGAGGATTGCAATTATGCTCTTTTCATATTGTAATGACTATTCCATTATTTTTTTTGTCTCTCTTTATTGCTGAGCGGCGGTGTAAAATAGTATAGCTTTAACGAATTCCGTTAGCTATTTTATTATTGTTAATTTGGTGCAAGTTTATCAACATCAATTACAAAACAAGGCGAGGATAAAATGAGAATCAAAAATATTTTTTTGTTTGTTATTCTTCTTTATGTTTTTAATGATTGCACAAATCCTTCATCAACCAATGATATCCCATACTGGATAGATAATCTTATTACACAATTTAAAAGTCAACCGGTTGGAAATCCACCACAATCAATTTGGCAATACACTTATAATAATCAAACTGTGTATTATGTTCCTCCACAATGCTGCGATCAATTCAGTGAGTTATACGATAAAGAAGGAAAAGTAATTTGCGCACCTGATGGTGGATTGTCAGGTACGGGCGATGGTAAATGTCCCGATTTTTCTCAAAATCGAACTAATGAAAAATTGATTTGGAAAGATGAGAGGAAATGATAATTATTCCTAAGTTAAAATATTTTTATAAATATGAGAATTAAATCGAAATTCTGGTTACTATTTCTTATCGCCTTATCATTAGGCTTATTAATTTGTTGGATTGATGCAAGACCAAATTGGGATGATACCGGAATTTCTGCGGGATTAATTTTTTTAGCCACTGGATTTTTTGGATTAGCAATACCCAAGCGTGCCTGGATATGGGCATTGTCGGTTGGTATCTGGATTCCCGTTTGGAATATAATTTTACATAATAATTATGGATCAATATTAGCCTTAGTTATAGCATTTATTGGTGCTTATATAGGAGTGTTAGTTCATAAATTATTTTTATCACATTCATAATTGCAAAGATAAAATGGTGAAAACTTTTCGCACTGCTTTTTTATTTATTGCTTTGATGTTCTTCATTTTACATTGTTCAGATAATTTATCACCTGAACAGACTGAATTTAAAAAAGGCGAATATGCTGGTTCGTTTTCTCTGACTTTTAAAAGTTATAAAAATTCAGGTCCCGTTACTCAATCAGGAATCATCTCCGTTTCATTTAATGATTCAACGTATTCATATTCCGCTGTTGCAGATTTTTCATCTGACACAACTGCAGCCGATTCTTTGGCTGATGCAGGTTACTTTTCATTATTCCAGGATTCTATCGTTATGAATGATGTATCCTGGTTATTAATGGATCCAATATGGCATAATAGTCTATATTTATTTGGAACTTTTAAAATCGAGAAGATGGAAAATAAATTTCGTATTTATCAGGATAATTCTTTTGCGAAATGGGATTTACTACTTTTACTAAAGAAATAAATTGATAATAATTAGTCCTCTATTACAAACTATAATTTCCTTCCAAATTATTCTTTAAATTGCAAAAGCATTTTACTAACCATTTTAAAATTGCAAAATGAAGTCTTTATTAATACTTATCGTTCTTCTACTTATCTGTTATCCAAAATTTACAAATGCCCAATCTATTTTTTCTGAAGAACCAATTGTCAAAGTTAGAATCATTTATACGCTTGATAGTCTTGCTATCACATTTAACGATGCCTGGAGGTTAATCTATAGCTCTTCATCTAAAAATTTAATTATTACTAATAACGATTCTTTACTTCTCACAATTGAAAATAATCTCATCCGAATTAAAAACCCTTCGCTAAGTGTTAACGATTCTTTATCGAGAATTAATCTTCAAAGTATTTTGGATAACGGAACATTAAAAATTAAAACTGTGCCGTATGGTATTGGCTGGTGGTGGGAAGGGACTGAAGATCGAATTTATGAAGGTAAGATTGAAATTTCTGTAAATGAAAACAAAAAGTTTGATGTAATTGTAATTCTACCGTTAGAAAAATATTTATGCGGAGTTGTTCCTTATGAAATCGGGAATGATGCGCCGCTCGAAGCACTAAAGGCACAAGTAATTGCTGCTCGCTCTGAAACTATTTCAGCTTTATTGTCTGGTAAATACAAAGGAAATAATTTTGATCTTTGTGCTGATGTTGAGTGTCAGGTTTTTGCAGGAAATAGTAAACGTACTGCAATCACTGATGAAGCAGTTGAAGAAACAAGAGGACTATGTTTGTTTTACGGTAATAAAGTTATTGATGCATACTATGCTTCCAACTGCGGCGGTATTTCAGAAAATGTAGAAAATGTTTGGCCGACAAGATCAGGCGCTGTTCCTTATTGGAGTTCGCATTTCGATTCTGATAATAATTTAAATTTTGATCCAAAAAATAATCCGAAAGAATGGATTGAAAGTAATCCCGATGTTTTTTGTAATCCATACTTTCATCCTGAATTACCTGAGTGGAGTAAAAAGAATTTTCGCTGGCAAGTTGAAATGACGGTGAATGAATTATCAAACAATTTGAATGAAATCAAAGAGATTGGTAAAGTAAAAGAAATAATTCCAATAGAGAGAGGAAACTCCGGTAGAATTATAAAAGCAAATTTCATTGGTGAAAAAGACTCACTTGAATTAAACTCAGAACTTGAAATCAGAAAAATTAAAAAACCTCCCTTTCGCAGCTCTTGCTTTGTTGTTGAAAAGGTTATTGATGATCAGTTAAATGAAAAATTCATTTTTAAAGGTGCAGGCTGGGGACATGGGGTTGGGATGTGTCAATCAGGTGCAGTTGCTCGTGCATTTTCCGGACAAAATTACAAGGAAATTTTAAAACATTATTTTCCGCAAACTGAAATTAAAAAAATATTTTAAATAAACTAGATTTATCTTTCTTAAAAATATTTTATCGATCAATGAAAGAACAAAACAAATGAAAACATTTTTAATCATCTTCCTGTTTGCTTTGGCATTTCAAAATAATTACTCGCAGCAAATTTCGTCTCCCGATGGAAGGCTGAAACTTAATATTAAACTTTCTGATCAGATGGAATTGATATATAAATTGACAAGAAATGATAAAGAAGTTATCAAAGATAGCAAACTTGGAATTGATCTTGCTGACCAGCCTGATTTTATAAGCGGATTTGAAATTGATAAAGTTGATACATCAACATTTTATGAAGAATGGAAACCGGTTTGGGGTGAGGTGGATAAAATTATTAATAACTATAAAGAGTTGAAGGTTACCCTGTTCCAGCCAAAAGAGAAAAGAACGATGATTGTTATTTTCAGATTGTTTAATGATGGTCTTGGTTTTAGATATGAATTTCCGGTGCAAGATAATTTAAAGTACTTCATTGTAACAGAAGAAAATACACAATTTTCGTTAACTGGTAATCATAAAACTTTTTGGATACCGGGTGATTACGATTCGCAGGAATATACATATACAACTTCCCTGCTTTCAGAAATTGATGCGAGTAAAGGAGCAAACTTTGATGATATAATTGTTAAGTCCCTGCCGGGGAAAGATATAGTTCAAACACCCTTAATGATGAAATCAACAGACGGATTATATCTAAATATCCATGAAGCTGGCTTACTAAATTATCCTGCAATGTATTTAAAGGTTGATCAAACAAATTTTATTTTACAAACAAAGCTTTGTCCCGATGCATACAACAATAAAGCTTATATGCAAACACCTTGTACAACACCCTGGCGAACAATTATTGTAAGCGATAAAGCTGAAGATATACTTGCATCAAAATTAATTCTTAATCTTAACGAACCGACAAAGTATGAAGATGTAAGTTGGATAAAGCCGCAAAAGTTTATTGGTATTTGGTGGGGAATGCATGTTGGAAAATATTCGTGGAATTATTCCGATATCAATAATGTAAAGCTGGGTAAAGTTAATTGGAATTCACTTAAACCAAATGGTAAACACGGGGCAACAACGGAGAATACAAAACGATATATAGATTTCGCAGCCAAACACGGTATTGATGCAGTGTTAGTTGAAGGATGGAATGTTGGCTGGGAGGATTGGTTTGGAAATTGGAAAGAAGAAGTTTTTGATTTCGTTACTCCCTATCCTGATTTCAATTTAGTTGAACTTGAAAAGTATGCTAAAGAAAAAAACGTTAAGTTGATAATGCATCACGAAACATCTGCCTCTGCTACAAACTATGAAAGAAGAATGGATGAAGCATTTAAATTTATGAAAGACCATGGTTACAATTCGGTTAAAACAGGCTACGTTGGAAAAATTATTCCACGCGGTGAACATCACGATAGCCAGTGGATGGTCAATCATTATACACGAGTTGTTGAGAAAGCTGCTAAATATAATATTTGTGTTGATTCGCATGAGTCAGTTCGATTAACAGGGTTGCAGCGAACATATCCAAACTGGGTTGCCGCCGAAGCCGCACGCGGTAATGAATTTAATGCCTGGAGTACTGGCAATCCGCCTGAACATGAAACAATACTTCCCTTCACTCGTTTTATGGGTGGTCCAATGGATTATACCCCCGGAATCTTTCAGATAAAAATGGACTATTACAATCCCGGTAGTAAATATCAAGTCCATACAACACTGGCCAAGCAGCTTGCACTTTATGTTACCATTTACAGCCCATTACAAATGGCTGCAGATCTTCCGGAAAATTATGAGAGGTTTCCCGATGCTTTTACTTTTATTGAGCAAGTTCCCGTTGATTGGAGTGATACAAAAATCTTAAAAGCGGAACCGGGAGATTTTGTTATCATCGCCCGGAAAGATAAAAATTCAGGAAATTGGTATCTTGGTGCTATTACAGATCAAGAAGCTCGTTCATTTGATGTGAAGTTAGACTTTCTTACTGCTGATAAATATAAAGTAACAATCTATCAAGATGCACCTGACGCTGATTGGGAAAAAAATCCAATGAAGTATGAGATTAAAACTTCTACAATGAAAAAAAGTGATATCCTAAAATTAAAGTTAGCTCCGGGTGGCGGCGCGGCTGTAATTTTAAAACCAATTAAATAATCATTTAAAACAAGCAAATTTTTATATTGGCTTAAACATTTTATAAAACCTCCATTAAAATCATAGCATCGTTGCATGACTGCATGGTTGCATGAATGAATGGCTGCCGGGAATTTTTGTAAACTTAAATAAATTAATATTTTATTCATGCACCCTTGCATTCATCCATTCATGCTTTTGATACTAGAACTTTGTCCTCCTGTCCTGAAATATATCGAAATATCCATAAACGAAATTATAAGGAATTAACTTAGCTGCCCTTAGTTTTAATTTGCTTATATTTGTTTAATAAAATTTACTCAATGTTACGGGAAGCAATAATTCCTGATCTATAGTTAAATAGAAAATAAACTTGCCTGATAGTCTGATTGATGTTCCAGCCTGTTAAATCTTACAAAGAGTAAAGTAACCAACCAAGTATATAATTTATTAAAGAAATATTCAGGAAAATCAATGGATTCATTTGAAGCGTTAGGATTAAGTAAAAGTATTTTAGAGGCAATAAAAGAATTAGGTTTTGAAAAACCGATGCCCGTGCAGGAAAAGATAATTCCACTTATGTTACAGGAAAAATGTGATGACATTATAGCACTTGCACAAACCGGAACCGGAAAAACTGCCGCATTTGGTTTACCAATCATTCATAAAACCGATACTAAATTAAAACAGGTACAGTATTTAATTATTGCACCTACACGCGAGCTATGTTTGCAGATCGCTGATGATCTGAAAGACTACGCTGCTCATGATAAAAATATTAAAATAGCTGCAATTTTTGGCGGCTCAAGTATGGATACACAAATTCAAAAAATCAGACAGGGTGCTCAAATTATTTCTGCAACTCCGGGCAGGTTAAATGATCTTATAAATAGAGATGTAGTTAATTTAAAAAATGTTAAAGCTGTTATTCTTGATGAAGCAGATGAGATGCTTAATATGGGGTTTAAAGAGGAATTAGAAGCTATCCTTAAAACAACACCGAAAACCAGAAATACATTTTTGTTTTCAGCTACAATGCCAACTCCCCTTCTGGCTATCGCAAATAGATACATGAGAAATCCTATTGAGATCACAATCGGGAAAAGGAATTCCGGCGCAGAAAATGTTGAGCATTTAAGTTATTTAGTTCATGCACGCGATAAATATCTTGCACTTAAAAGAATAGTTGACTTTTATCCCAGTGTTTATGGAATTGTATTTTGCCGAACACGTCAGGAAACTAAAGAAGTTGCTGAAAAACTTGTTCAGGATGGATATAATGCAGATGCATTGCATGGTGATCTTTCTCAATCGCAACGCGAAGCTGTTTTAAATAAATTTCGCACCAAACATTTAAAACTTTTAGTAGCTACAGATGTTGCTGCCAGAGGACTCGATGTTGAAGATCTTACGCACATATTAAATTATGACTTACCAGATGAATTAGAAATTTATACTCATCGCAGCGGCAGAACTGGTAGAGCGGGTAAAGCAGGAATATCAATTGTGATAGCTAATTTAAAAGAAAAGTACAAATTAAATACGATTGAGAAACAGCTTAATAAAAAGTTTACTAATATGCCTATTCCTTCTGGTAAAGAAGTTTGTGAAAAACAACTCTTACACTTGGTAGATAGAGTTGAAAAAGTTGAAGTCGATACAGATAAAGTTGAACCATTCCTTCCTCAGATTTACAAAAAACTTGAGTGGATGGATCGAAATGAATTGATACAAAGATTTGTATCGGTAGAGTTCAATAGATTTCTGGACTATTATAAAAACATACCTGATTTAAGAAGTCCAAGAGAGGATAAGTTTACTGAAAGATCAGGATCAAGTAAAAATAATTTTACACGATATTTCCTTAATCTGGGAATAACTGATGGATTAAAACCTGCCCAACTTATCGGAATGATAAATGATTTTACAGGAATTAAAGATATTGAAGTTGGTCAAATTGAAATTCTAAAAAACTTTTCATTCTTTGAAGCCGATAGTCATTATCAATCAAAAATAATTGATGGATTTAAAGGACAGCATTTACGAAAGCGTGAAATAAATATTGAAATTGCTGAAAAGAAAAGATCCCCCGATAGAGCACAGTTTAGATCTGATAGAAGTAAGCCCGATGGATTTAAAAGATCAGGTTTCTCACGAGATAAGGAAAGAAGATTTGATAGACGTGACGATAATAAAAGCAGATCTTTTTCACGTGATAAAAAAAGATAGATTTTAAATATAATAGTTGTCGTCAGAGTTTTGTTTCGGTAGTCATTCCAGTAAAAATCCGTTGATTTTGTCTCAGAGACGAGCGGGGACCAAATCCATTAGCTAACGAACTTAATACAAAATGAATTCCCATCCCATTGAAGGCTGTCACTTCAAATTAAGCTTGTCATTTCGACTGATAGGGAGAAATCTCAATCCACAAATTACTTAAAGATTTCTCAGTCGAAGACTCCTTCGAAATGACAAGATCAATGTTTTCTAATTCTGAGCGACATCCACCACTTGGATGGGAATGACAATTGAGTAAAACTTAATTTTGAACGTCCTCAATATCAAACTACTTAAAGTAAACGTTATCAATAGAATTAACATCTGGTATTTGATCGCTTCCAAGAATTACTGCATCAAAGTTTTTAACTCCATCAACTTTTACTTCAATCTTATCTTTTCCTGAATCCCAAACTTCAGCGGTGTTTAATATTTCTTTTATCACAACATCATGAAACATCACCTCAAGTTTTACGGGCACAGGAAGTTTACCTTTATTTAATACCTCTACAATTATTGAATTCTTTTTTTGTTTTACTTTTGTTATTGCTAAATCAGGATGGGTGAAATCATAAAACCAGGGCTTCCAATACCAGCTTAATTCTTTTCCAACAACTTCATTAAATGTAAAAAAGAAATCTGTTGGAATTGGATGTTTGCCATGCCATCTTTCCATATATGTGTGAAGTGATTTTAAGAATAAATCATCTCCTAGTGTTTTTCTTAAAATGTCATAAGCCATTGCGGGTCTGTTGTAAGCAGAAATTCTATAAGATCTCCAATTAATTATCGGTGAAGGAACCATCAATGGTAGTTCATATTCATTGCCGGAAAAATTCTCAAAACCTGTGGTAGTTCTAACTCTTGGTGTATTTCCTTCAGCCATTCTTTCCTGAAAATCAAACGGAAGCATAACCGCCCAACCCTCGTCCATAAAAGGATATTTCCTTTCATTAGTTCCCATATAAAAAGGCATGTATTGGTGGGCAAGTTCGTGTGAAGTCAATCCTACTGTGCCTGCTTTAGTATCTTCACTTCCATTATTTACTATCATAGGAAATTCCATTCCACCGGAACCATTAAATACTGTTGCAGATGGATAAGGAAAAGGAACTCCGGGTATTTCATACGAAAAATATTTTAAAGTTTCTTTGGCATAATATGCTACATCTTTAAAATCAGAAGATGATTGCTTGTATACAGCAGCAACATAAACGCGTTCTTCGATTCCTTTTTTAGGATTAAAACTATTTGCATCCCATAAATAATGATCACTAATTCCAAAAGCAAAATCCGGAACATTATCAGCTTTAAATATTAGTGTATGAAATCCATTTTGAGTTTTATAAATATTTTTTGATGCTAAATCTTCTTTAGTAATGATGTTAACAACATCATCGGATTCCCAGGCGAGTTTATATCTATCTAAATATTTCTGGTTTAGAATTTCATCGGGGTTTTGCCACACACCTGTTGACCAAATTTGAAAACCTGTAGGAACAGTATATGATACTTCGTAATTATTAAAATCATTATACATCTCTAAGGTGCCTGCATAATCCATTCTGTCCCATCCATCAATATCATCATAAACAGAAATTTGCGGATACCAATACGCAACAAACATTGATGTTGAATCATAACTTCCAAATCTTATTGATTCCACAGCCGGCATTTTAAATTCCCAATCAAACGAAAGTTTTATTGATTTTTTAGGATTTAGTTTTTCATTAAGATTTAAAAAAAGGTTAGTTCCCATCACTCTAGAAATTTTTTTGTTAGTTAAATCAATATCTGCTTCGTTGATAGATACCCGATTTAATTTTATACCTTCAGAAACTGCTTTTTCATCCAAATAAAAATCTCTTCTTGCAGTTGGTGATCCTATATTTTGATATAGCCTTACCACAATCTGTGATAACGTATCAGGGCTGTTATTAAAATAAACTACTTGTTCTGAACCTTGAAGTAGTCTTGTTCCTGGATCAAGTTTTACCTTTATATCATAATCAGATCTATTCTGCCAATAATTTGAACCCGGTTTACCATCAAAAGATCTTGTACCCTTTTCATAAGCTGGTTTGATGTTTAATGGTACGTATGATTCTTTTTGTGCAAAAGAAATTACTGTAAATAAAAAAACGAATATGATAACAAAAATATTTTTCACGAATGTCCCTTTCATCATTCAAAAAGTGTTTGATTATTTTTAGAAAATTTATTTCTTCCAAAACGATTATATGCTAATGCAGTTGCTTCTCTTCCGCGTGGTGTGCGTTTTATAAATCCCTGTTGAATTAAAAATGGTTCATAAACTTCTTCAATTGTACCGGGATCTTCATTAACAGCGACTGAAAGCGTATTCAATCCAACAGGCCCTCCATCGTATTTATCTATGATGGCAAGAATAATTTCTTTATCCATTTCATCCAAACCAAATTCATCAACTTCAAGTGCAGTGAGTGCCTTCTTGGCGACATCAATATCAATAGACTTTTTATCTTCAAAATCTGCAAAGTCCCTTGTCCTGCGTAATAGCCGGTTAGCAATTCGTGGTGTACCTCTGGAGCGTTTTGAAATTTCTACTGAAGCATCTTTATCTATTTTTAGATTTAATATTTTTGCTGAGCGATTAACAATTTTATTTAAAGTTTCAGAATCGTAATAATCCAAACGAAATTTAATTCCAAATCTATCACGCAATGGTGAAGTCAACATCCCTGCGCGTGTAGTAGCACCGACTAAAGTATATTTTGGTAAACTTATCTGCACAGATCGTGCATTGGGTCCGCTATCTATCATAATATCTAATTTGTAATCTTCCATTGCTGAGTAAAGATATTCTTCTATCACTGGACTCAATCGGTGAATTTCATCTATAAAAAGAACGGAATGCTCTTCAAGATTTGTAAGCAAGCCTGCAAGATCACCTGGCTTTTCTAAAACTGGTCCTGATGTAATTTTTAATTTTGTTCCAAGTTCATTTGCTATGATATGAGCAAGAGTTGTTTTTCCTAATCCCGGTGGTCCTGTAAGTAAAACGTGATCGAGAGATTCTTTTCTTTTCTTAGCGGCTGAAACGAAGACATTCAGGTTTTCTGTAATGCGGCTCTGTCCGGAAAATTCACTTATAAACCTTGGGCGTAAAGTCTGATCCAATTGTTTTTCCTCTTCGGTAGCAACTGGGTTGGTTGTGTCTGATTTTCTCATTTATTTATGTAACAAGTTGTTTATTTCTAAATTTAAATTTACTTAATAATACAACCATAAGTGCCATTAAAGTTATCATTACTATTGCGCTAAAAATTGTATATGATACATTAAAGGAACCGCCAAACAATAAAATTATACCGGGATTCCATGCACTTCCAAAGAGTATAATTAAGTGAACCACATATATCAGTAAAGTGTTTCGTCCAATTAGAATAATAAATCTCGGAATGGATTCTATTTTTTGAGATAAGTAAGAAACTATTGAATTTAAGACAAGAACAAATCCAACTCTAAAAATAATAGTTTCAAGTTCGTTCGACGAGTCTTGGACATGATAACCGAAAAATTTTTCTGCAATTAAAAAAGACAAGCCAGATATTATTATAAATGCCACTCCAAATAATGCCAGATTAAAACTAAATCTGTTTGTTTTAAATACTAACGGATTTTTTGCAAGATAACTACCTAAAACTCCACCCGAAATAACAAAACCAGCCCATGGAAACAATGGAAAAAGTGAACCTGAACCATCATAAAAATAGCCGGCAATTGGCTGTGGGAAATAATTTATCCAACTAAATTTTGATATATAAGGAGTAGATAAGAAAAAGAATAGTGCTGCTGTGATAAAGATTATCATATCATTCACCTTTAATTTTTCAGCTATGTAAGCGCAAAGCATAACAAATAAAAGACTAAACCCAATAAGGTGTAAAACATCAACTGTAAAAAAAATGTTTAATCTATCCTGAGCAACATCCGAAAAATCAAAAATTTTATAAGTAGGAAAACGAAGTAAGTAACCCAAGCCTACGAGCAAAAGAAATCTTTTAAACCCTTTGCCGACTCTAGGATTTTTATCAAATGGTTCTTCAACTAAACGAAACAGGTAGGTAAATACTGTGCCCGCGGAAAACATAAAGATAGGCGCTGTCATTCCGCGCATAAAATTCCATATAAAAAATGCGGGAGCATCGGCTATACGAAATTGAGGAGCTAGAAGCACATCAACTGTATGTCCTTGCACCATCTGAATTACAGCAAATGCTCTAATCAGATCAATAAAAATTATTCGGTGTTTCTTTTCGCTTCGGACCATTATCAACGGATAATATTATTAGTGTTAAAATAACCAAATGCTTGGTAAACAAAAAAGCCCCGATGCGCGGGGCTCTAATAATTTAATAATGTCGTTTCGACTATTTGCAACTATTATTTTTTATCATCATCAACAACTTCGTAAGAAGCATCCTGAACATTATCTTTTTTATCTTCTTCTGGTTTTGCTTCAGATTGTTGTTCCGTTGTTTGCTGCTGCCCTTGCGGTCCAGCTTGAGAATAAAGCTGGGAAGAAACCTCGTTCCATACCTTGCTCAGGGATTCAGTTGCTGATTTTATTTGTTCTGTGCTGTTTGAAGTTAAAGAATCTTCAACTTTTTTAATTTCAGTTTCCAATCTTGATTTTATATCAGGAGATATTTTATCCTTTAATTCATCAATTTGTTTTTTAGTTTGGAATATTAAACTATCTGCCTGATTGCGGATTTCAACTGATTCTTTTTTCATTTTATCTTCTGCAGCATGCTCTTTAGCAGCATTTTTCATTTTCTCAATTTCATTCTTATCCAAACCGCTGGAAGAAGTGATTCTAATACTCTGCTCTTTTCCAGTTGCTTTATCTTTTGCAGCAACGTGTAAAATTCCATTTGCATCTATATCAAAAGTCACCTCAATCTGTGGAATACCACGAGGTGCTGGAGGAATTCCATCAAGATGAAAACGTCCAAGTGTTCTATTATCTGCTGCCATCGGTCTTTCACCTTGCAGAATATGAATCTCTACAGAAGGTTGACTATCCGATGCTGTAGAGAAAACTTCACTCTTTTTTGTTGGGATAGTTGTATTTGATTCGATTAACCTTGTCATCACTCCACCAAGAGTTTCAATTCCAAGTGCAAGAGGAGTTACATCGAGCAAAAGAACATCTTTAACATCTCCAGATAAAACTCCACCCTGGATCGCAGCTCCAACTGCAACAACTTCATCTGGATTAACGCCCTTGTGCGGCTCTTTCTCAAACAAATCTTTTACAAGTTGTTGAACCATAGGAATGCGTGTTGAACCGCCTACTAAAATTACTTCATCTATATCTTTAGCGGTAACTCCAGCATCTTTCATTGCTTGTTCACAAGGTTTCTTTGTGTTCATCACTAAATCGTGAATAAGCTGCTCAAACTTTGCCCTTGTGAGATTTAGATTTAAGTGTTTTGGTCCATCTTGTGTAGCAGTAATAAAAGGTAAATTAACATCTGTGGAAGCTGAAGACGATAATTCCATCTTAGCTTTTTCAGCAGCTTCTTTCAGTCTCTGTAAAGCCATTGCATCTTTTCTAAGATCAATACCTTCTTGCTTTTTAAATTCATCGGCAAGAAAATCAATTAATCGTTGATCAAAATCATCACCGCCTAAGTGTGTATCTCCATTTGTGGATTTAACTTCGAAAACTCCATCGCCAAGCTGAAGAATTGAAATATCAAATGTACCGCCTCCTAAATCATATACCGCAACAGTCTCCTCTTTACCTTTTTTATCAAGTCCATAAGCTAAAGCTGCAGCTGTGGGTTCATTAATTATTCTTCTAACTGTTAAGCCAGCAATTTCACCGGCATCTTTTGTTGCCTGTCTTTGCGCATCATTAAAATAAGCTGGTACTGTAATTACTGCTTCAGTAACTGCTTGCCCAAGATAATCCTCGGCAGTTTTTTTCATCTTCTGCAATATCATTGCACTTATTTCAGGAGGTGAATACATTCTATCACCAATTTGAACACGTGCACTTGAATTATCTCCAGCTACCACTTCATAAGGGACCTCACTCTTCTCACGTCCAATTTCATTAATTAATCTTCCCATAAATCTTTTTATAGAAAAAATAGTTTGTTTTGGATTGGTTATAGCCTGTCTTTTTGCTGGTTGCCCTACCAATCTTTCACCGGATTTTACAAAAGCTACAACGGATGGAGTAGTTCTACCCCCTTCTGAATTAGGAATTACAACGGGATCATTGCCTTCCATAACTGCAACGCAAGAGTTTGTTGTTCCAAGATCAATACCTATTATTTTACTCATTCTATTATCTCCTTATTATATATTATTTTTATTTTCAATTTTGTTATTTATTGTGTCTCTAAACCTTTGCACAAATGCAATGATAATGCCATATTTTAGAATTATTGTAAGTTCTTGTAATTTATAGACTTACACTTAGCAGTCTAATTAAACTAGATAGTTAAAATAAATTGAGTGGACATTGTGGCAAATGTTTCTATCAATTAGACATATTGACTGACATTATGGTGAAAATTATTTATTTTTAATATCATTTTCTGGAGTTAGTGTGTTTAAAATTGAAAACTTTGATATAAAACTCAATACAGAATATATCGGAAGATCATTTGTCTATGCGGATGAACTTGCCTCAACAAATACTTTCCTTATGGATAAGCAGAATGGATATAATAATAACGGTATGGTTGTACTAGCAGAAAAACAGATTAAAGGACGTGGTAGAAAAGATAGAATTTGGTACAGTGCCCCTGAATCAAATTTAACTTTTTCAATTCTTTTGGTTAAAGATAGACTACTTTTTAATAATATTAATTTCATAAACTTTGCGGCGTCTTTAAGTGTTGCTGTTTCGATAGAAAATCTTTACCAGTTAAAGACACAATTAAAATGGCCAAATGATGTTTTAATTAATTCAAAAAAAACTTCTGGAATTTTAATCGAATCTTCTTCTCAGGGTTCGAAAATTGAAAGAGTAGTTGTTGGGATTGGAATTAATGTTAATCAGAATTCTTTTCAGGGAGTATTTAATTATCCTCCAACTTCAATTCGTAATGAGATAGGGCGAAGCGTTGAAAGAGAAAAATTTTTAGCCGAAATATTAAATAATTTTGAATTCTATTTGGAACAAATAAAATTAAATAAAAAAGTATTGCTTAATGATTGGAAATCCAAATGTGGTATGATTGGTGAAAGAATTTCTATCCACGAAAATGATAAAGAAATTTTTGGAATTTTTGATGACATTGATGAAAATGGATTTCTTTTACTTAAGACTAAAGATAAAATTGAAAGAATTCATTTTGGTGATGTGAGTTTGGGACAGTAATGTTTTTAAAATGTAAATAATAAAAACAAATGCATACATGATTATTTAACTCAGGTTAAGAGATCTAAAACTCTTATTATATTGTTTTTTAAATCTTTACGGTGAGATACAATATCTACAAATCCGTGCTCTAACAAAAACTCTGATCTTTGAAATCCTTCGGGAAGATCTTTGCCGATTGTTTGCTTAATTACTCTTGGTCCGGCAAAACCTATTAATGCTTTTGGTTCAGCAATATGAATATCTCCCAGCATTGCATAACTCGCAGTCGTTCCACCTGTTGTTGGATCTGTAAGAATTGAGATATACGGAATTTTTGCTTCAGCCAATCGCGTTAGTCTTGCACTAGTTTTAGCCATCTGCACCAACGAATATGCACCTTCCATCATTCGTGCGCCGCCGCTTGCTGAAATAATAATTAATGGAATTTTATTTTTATATGCTTTATCAACTAAACGTGCAATCTTTTCGCCAACTACCGACCCCATACTTCCACCAATGAATTGGAAATCCATGCAACCAAAAGCTACTTCCCTGTCTTCGATTTTACCAATACCTGTTCTTACCGCATCATAAAGTTCTAACTTTTTTATTGATGATGCGATTCTGTCTGAATATTTTTTCGTATCAACAAAATCTAAAGGATCTGCAGAGCGTAATTTTCTATCTATTTCCTTAAAAGTATTTTTATCAAATAAAAATGAAATATAATCCAGACTGTTGATTCTAAAATGATAATCACATTTTAAGCATGTCCATAAATTTAATTCAAGCTGTTTCTTATGAATTATTTCACCGCAGGAAGGACATTTTTCCCAAAGCCCGGCTGGTAATTCTTTTTGCTGTGTATCTGCAGCAATATTTTGTTTTGATCTTTTAAACCAGGGCATAATTAATTCTTTGAAACATCTGCATAAATAGTAATCACTTTATTTGGTTCGTTTAAATCATTAGAACTTACACTAATAGTTCTACTTAATTTTCCTTGTTTATTCTTAGAATCAAAATCAATTTTTATTGATCCTGATTGTCCGGGCTGTAAATTTTTTTCACTAACAACAGCAGCGGTGCATCCACAGGAAGTTCTTATATCTTTAATCTCAAGGGGCAATGTCCCTTTGTTCTGGAATGCAAAAGTGTAGTGAACAACTTCCCCTTCTTTAACATTACCAAAATCATGTTGAATTTCCGGAAAATAAATCATTGCTCCTGACTTTGTATCCTTAATCTCCTGAACAATTATATTACATTTAATCATCAATGTAAGCGCAGGTGTATTTGGATCATTCGTTTTAACAGTTACTGTTTTTGTTTGCGGCCCTTTTCGTCCTTTGGAATTAAATGAAACATTAATTTGTGTCGATTCACCAGGCTTCAATTCCTTTTTATCAGGACTAGCTGCTGTACAACCACAGGAAGCTTTTACGTCTAATATTTTTAGTACATCACCACCCGTATTGGTTATGGTAAAAGAATGATTAGCAATATCATTCTGATTTATATTTCCAAAATCATATTCGCTCTGCTGAACAGAAACTTTTGGTTCCAAAAGCTGAGGGAATATTGCGAGTGATGTAAATAAAAAAATTACAATAATACTTCGGATCATAATTTTTTCTCCTTAACAATAAAATCTTTTAAATAATTTGGTTCTAAAAAATCAATACCCATAGTTATTTTATCATTTCCATTTAGAGCTGCCCATTTTGCTATAAACTCAGGATTTGGGGCTGAAATAGTTTCTCTTTTACCCGACTCAATAATTTTATTTTCAAAAGCATTACCAAAAATAAAATTACCTTTTGATAATGATTCTAATTCAGAGTTGGGTATAATTTTTAATTCTTCCTGAAATATATGATTATTACCCTTAATTTGAAACTTCGCAAAATAGAGTTCATCTCTTCCCACTCTGTTTGAAATAATAAAAGTTGAATTTGTTGGCAGAAAATGTGAAATCTGCAACGCCAATGCTTCGAAGGTTGGAACAGGAATGATAGGAATTGATGAGGCTTGTGCAATTCCTTTTGCGGCAGCCATACCAATTCTCAGTCCAGTGAATGAACCTGGACCAGCAGACACTGATAATGATTTGATGTCTCTAAAATCAACCCCAGCTTGCTTCATTACAGAATCAATGTTTTCAAAAAGTTTTTCTGAATGGGAATGTTTTAATAATATTTTAGAAGAAAAATATTTTTCATCATCAAAGTAAACGCAAGCTCCGCAAATAATATCTGAAGTTTCTATAGCAAGTGTTGGTAAAATATTATTCATATTCTAAAAAATTAAAAAGTCTTAAATTATCATCTAAAATATTAATATTTATTTCTATTCTTTTTTGCGGTAAAATATTAGGAAACAGATTTCCCCATTCAATAAATAAAATAGCATTATCATCATTAAAATAATCTTCAATACCAATATCAAGTAATTCTATTTCATTATTAATTCTGTAAAAATCAAAATGATAGAAATTTTTATCACCAACATATTCGTTAACAATTGAAAAAGTTGGACTGTTAGAATTGAGGATGCCAAATTGTTTGAGAACGCGTTTTATAAAAAAAGTTTTTCCCGCACCAAGATTCCCATTGATTGATATTATCATTCCAACTTTAATTAGCTTTGAAAATTCAACAGCAATTTTACCTGTATCAAATTCTGATTTACTTTTCCGGCTATATGGAAAGCCCATTTTTACTTTGGCTCCATTGTAATCACGGGCAGTATCATTTCTTCCATTGAAATACCGCCATGCTGAAATGTATCTTTATAATAAGTTAAATATTTATGATAATCTGTAGGATAAACAAAATAATAATCTTCTTTAGCAATAATATAATTAATTGTTACACCCCTTTTAGGGAGCTTATAGTCCTCAGAATTTTTTACAAACACAGCATGTTTATCTTCAACCTTAAGATTCCTTCCGTACTTAAATCTAAGATTGGTGGATGCTTCCCTGTCTCCCAAAACTTTTGCACCCCGTAACGATCTAATGCTTCCATGATCTGTAGTGATAACGATCTTAATATTTTTCATTTTTGATAGCGTTCTAAAAATGTTAAGTAAAGAAGAATGCGTAAACCAACTGTTAGTTAAGGATCTGTAGGCTGCTTCGTCCGGTGCAATTTCTTTTAAGATATCAGAATCTGATCTGCCGTGTGCAATCATATCAAGAAAATTTACAACTACTGCCGTCAGTTGAGTATTTTGATAAGAATGAATATTCTGTTCAAAATTTCTTCCAACTTCAGGATCGATAATTTTGATATACTTCAATTCATTCTTCAATTTTATTCGTTTACGATCTAATAAATTCTGGAACAATTCTTTTTCAAATTTATTCATACTGTTTTCATCATCACCACCCGATGACCAAAGAGTTGGGTAATATTTTTCTATCTCCGATGGATAAAGACCTGCAAACAATGCATTCCTTGAATATGGAGTTGCAGTTGGAAGAATAGAGAAATAATAATCTTTCTCAATCTTAAACAAATCTGCTAAATGTTTTTCCATAACAAGCCATTGATCGAGCCGTAAACAATCAAGCACAAAGAAAAAAACCGATTTGGAATCATCGTTTAAATGTTTGAGCACGTATTTTTCTGCTATTTGCGGTGTGAGATTTGGAATATCCTTATTTGTATTGTCAGCTATCCAATCCCGATAATTTCGTTCAACAAATTTTGAAAACTCACTATTAGCTTCTTTAAATTGTTCAATCAATGATTGCTCTAAACCAATCTCACGATGCTGATCCAATTCAATGGACCAATTAACAAGTTTGGTATAAATATTTATCCACTCAGTAAAATCAAGTTCAGAATTTAGCGCCTGGGTTATCTGATTAAAATCCTGCAAATAATCTTTTGCGGCATATTGTCCTGATATTTTTTTGCCCTCGAGTATTTTTTTGCAAACTAATAAAACCTGACTTGGATTTACAGGTTTGGTAAGATAGTCTGAAATCTTTCCACCGATCGCTTCGTTCATTAATGTTTCTTCTTCAGACTTTGTAATCATTACTACAGGGATAGAAGGATATAAATTTTTAATTTGAGCAAGTGTTTCGAGTCCTCCCATCCCCGGCATCATTTCATCAAGAAAAATCAGATCATAATTTTTTTCTTTTACAGATGATATTGCATCAATGCCATTAGTCAGAGTATCAACATCATATCCTTTCTCGGATAAAAAAATTATATGCGATCTAAGAAGTTCAATTTCATCATCAACCCAAAGAATTTTTTTTCGATTCATTTTCTTTTCATTCCTTATTCAATAATAATGTCAGTTTAAATAATAGTTCTATGAAATTTTAATTAATTGAAATATTAACATCTAATCCTGCTTCATTTGTTGTGGTAGGCGGAATTCTCGATGCGCCTTCCGGCTGAACAGTTGAACGTTTATAAAAGATTGATAGAGTTACTTTAGCACTGATTGTATATTTTATTCTTGGTTCAACCGTTACTCTGGTAGTCCCATCCTGCGGCGTACCTGCTTCTTTAAAGTCCTGCATATTATATCTGACGGCAGCATTTCTTGCATTAGAATACGCAAGACTGAATTCGATATCATTCTTTAATGCAACTCCGAATAGAGGCAGTTCAAAACCAGATTTTGAAAACTGAATAGTAAATCCAATATCTTTGGAAAAATTTTCTGTAATGTTGCTCGTAGTAACTCCAAGATCATAGCTTGTTCTTGTAGAATATTTTAAGTTGCCGGATAAATTGCCACCCCATAATTGCCCAAATGTTAAATTCAATCCGACTAATGGCGCAAAACCGTATTCAATTTTTTGTATTTGAACTTCTTGCCGCCCATCTCTGCTAAGTTTCCAGCCTTCTGTATAAGTTGATGAGTAGGAATGATCTAAGGATATTCTATCTGCAATTGATTTGAAGAAAAACAATTTTTCCAGACCGTCCCACGTAATTCTCCAGTTAGGACGAGGAATGTATTTAGAATAATCGCCAAGAAAATTTAGATTTGCTAACACAGGAATGCTTTCAAATCCTTTTATAAAAGCATTTGATAAACTGGCATTTGGATCGCTAGGATTATAAAGTTCTGCAACGTGTTTAATTCCACTCTTAAATACAGAAAATATTAATACAGGTGGAAGTGTTAAGAATGATCTTGAAATTGAGCCGGACGCACTTATACTCGAAACGAAAATTGAACCATCATTATCAACAGTAAGAGTTGAATTCTTATTTAATGACCAGCCGGATTTCCAATTGATATCGATCTTTGCACCTTCCCATAATGGTCTTGATGTTTTAAATTCAAAATTATTTCTTTGAGAAAAGACATCATTTAAATTAGTACTGGGCGTTGCAACGCGGGGACCGACATCATTACTAAGCCCAAACATGAATCCTCTTGTTGGTCCAGCATTTTCATTATAGAACAATCCCCAAAAATTTTTAAAGCCGGATCCTTTTGCCCTTAAACCGGATTTTGATAAAGTGTTATCATTATTAAAACTAAATGAAATCATTTCATAATCAAGAAAGACATACTTTAATGCAGCAACAAGATAATTAACAGCTTTTAAAATCGCTGATGACTTTTTCACATTAACTATTAAAGATGAATCTTTAAGCTTAGTTGAATCTGTAACAACTTTAGGATTACCTAATGAATCTAATAAATTAGTTTGTAATTTTTCGGTGTTACTCAACGAATCTAATACATTACTTTGTAATTTTTTTTGAATTTGATTCTGTTTAGTATTTAGCGTTTGCGTAGTCGGTTCATTTTTCTTTACATCTTCTTTAAATAAAGGATCAAACAAAGATTTCCATCTCATCGTTAAACTTACCTGGGATTTGTTATTAAATCCCGCACTTCTTCCAATCTCTTCCTGCCTGAAATCATAATTCCATTGATAGCCCGCAGAATAGGAAGCTGTTAATGTGAAGAATTTATTAATATCAAATAGTGATGGTAATCTTGGAGCAGTTCTTAAATCAACACTTTGCTGATATATGTTATCTCTACCAAAAAATGCTCCGCCGAAAATCTCTTTCCAAATTTCGTTCTCCGGTCTGGGGCTGCCATCAGGATAAGTTTCCAAATATGCAAGTGAAGAACTAATATTCAGCGAATAACTTGATGTGAGATTTAAAAATCCACCTTCAGAAAGTTTCCACGAAAAACTTAATGCACGCGAAGTAACAAAATCCCTTGATGAAACTTCATTGGCAGGAGTATATAGTCCAGTCGCAGGATTTAGTCGAGGTCTGGAAATATTTGTGTTTGAATTTCGTCTCGCTGTTAATCCTAGACTAAAATTCTGTGGAGTAAAATAAATTTTAGTACCGCTGTAATCTTTTAACAGAGCAAACAAAACTCCAATGACTGGAATATCAATAGGTTTAAAATAATATTCCGGACTTAACGATATACCATAATTTAGGTTTGCATTCCAAATCCAGTTCGTGCTTGATAGAACAGTGGGCCCACGACTAAAAGATTTATTATAATTAAATCCTAAAGTTAAAGCATTAAATGTATCACGTATCAGCCAATACTTGGATGGAATTTTTATTTTTATATTTGATGCTGACCAGGAATCAGAAATTGATTGACTTTCAGTTTCTTGCCTTATCTGATCTGGAGATCTAACTGTACCAGTGGTATCTTTTTCAAAAAGTTGTTTTTGTCTTTCCACCGCTCCATCAACTTTAACATCACTGCCGGGGATATAAAGTGGTTTACCTGTTTGTTCTGTATGAGAATAATTTAAACGTAAATTACTTTCCGGCAAATTGATAGGCAAAAGTTTTAAAAGATTTACATCAGTTGCAATGGACCAATTGCTCTGATCGACTCTGCTGCCAAATCTATCCGCTAACCTGTGGAAATACGGATTCTTCTTACTTAAGTTAAAAGAGACGGTTGCGAAATCAGCTAACTTAACAGATGAGGACATACTATATGCCCAGCCGGGTGAATCATCTGCTCCAACAACTCTTAATTCATTCACCCACACTTCACCTGATAATGCCCCCGGATTGAAGGAGTTATTAAGATTTACAACGCCAACCGAAAGAAATTTAACCGTAGTTAAAGAAGGATTACCTTTTAATACATAGTAATGTCCCGGTCTTCCTGGAACTGGAACTTTGAGAACTTGAAGAATAGAATCTCGAAGTTGTTTAATTGCAGTTAGTTCATCAAAATTAATTGTTATTTCATTCCATCCAGGAAGCACAGGTTGACGATACTCGTAATAATTGTTTGTATCACCGCCAAATCTAAAGTAC
>JAVHOU010000035.1:0-5698 GCA_036170275.1 Ignavibacteriaceae bacterium | reverse complement strand
CCTGACATTTCTATTGTGTTTTACATACTGACATTTCTAAAGAGTTATTACAAAAAGATTTCATGCTCTTGATAGGATTATAAATGCATTTCATTAAAATTATAATTATTTAAGATGTGTGTGTCGTACCAAAAAAAGCTTCTAAATTAAAAAGCTTTTATTTTTTGCGGAGAGGGCGAGATTCGAACTCGCGGTAGAGTTTAACCCCTACGGCGGTTTAGCAAACCGCTAGTTTCAGCCACTCACTCACCTCTCCAATGCTGAAAAATTGTAGGCGAAAGATAATACTTAATTCGAATTATTAAAAATATTATCTATTATTTGCGCTAATTTCAAAGCTAGCTTCCTCTTCTGCCTAATCAGTCTAGATTTTAAATATAAATGGGCGGTAAATCAAAATTTATAAGCAGTCTTTCTAATGACATTGTTAGATTGAATATTTCCAATTATTAATTAATATGTTTTAATAAGATATTGATTTCAGTGATTTTAAATTAAAATTGTTTCTCTAATCACCTTTTAATAATTTTCACCATTCAATTTTTAGAAAGAACTAATGAACAGATTTGCGGGCGTAGACTACTTTAAATTAGATTCCTTGCTTTCCGAGGAAGAGTTGATGATTCGCAATACTGTGCGTGAATTCGTAAGCGAAGAGATAATTCCAATAATTGAACAGTACAATAGGGAATCAAAATTTCCATCTCAATTAATTCCTAAAATGGCAGAAATAGAATTGTTCGGTCCAACACTTTCCGCAAAATATGGCTGTGCCGAGTTAAACAATGTTGCCTACGGTTTGATAATGCAAGAATTAGAAAGAGGGGACAGCGGCATCAGGAGTTTCGCATCTGTACAAAGTGCATTAGTTATGTATCCGATATTTACTTTCGGTAGTGAAGAACAGAAAGATAAATGGTTACCACTGCTAGCTCGAGGGGAAATGGTCGGTTGCTTTGGTTTAACTGAACCGGATTTCGGATCAAATCCAGGCGGAATGATTACAAAAGCTGATAAGGTTGATGGCGGATATCTCCTTAATGGAGCTAAGATGTGGATCACGAATGGAACCATAGCAGATGTAGCAGTGGTTTGGGCTAAATTGAATGGGATTGTAAAAGGTTTTCTAGTTGAAAAGGAAATGAAAGGTTTTACAGCACCTGAGATGAAAGGCAAGCATTCATTAAGAGCTTCTGTTACATCAGAATTAATTTTTGATAATGTTTTTTTATCTGATATTAACTTGCTCCCAAAAACTGAGGGGTTAAAGAATGCTTTGATGTGTTTGAACCAAGCAAGATATGGTATTGCATGGGGAGTTGTTGGTTCTATGATGGCATGTTATGACTCCGCATTAAACTATGCAAAATCCAGAATCCAATTCCGCAAGCCAATCGCTGCTTATCAGATGACTCAAGAAAAATTGGTTTATATGTTGACTGAGATTACAAAATCCCAATTGCTTAATTTGCAATTGGGTAGGATGAAAGACAATGGAACGTTAAAGTTTACACAAGTTTCGATGGCTAAAAGGAATAATTGTGAAATTGCACTCGATATCGCAAGGAAGGCACGGGAAATTTTAGGGGCAAATGGTATATTAGATGAATATCCAATAATGCGGCACTCTGCAAATCTTGAAAGTGTTAAAACATATGAAGGCACTCATGAAATGCACACATTAATTATTGGTGAAGATATTACAGGTTTTGCCGCATATGATTAATTTATTTTTTCATAATCTAGTAAGTTGGAAGGATAAGATATGTTAGATAAAAAATTGATGGACATAGGATTGACGTTTGATGATATACTTTTAATACCAGGTAAATCATCAGTGTTACCAAGAGAAGTTGATGTAACAACATATCTCACACCAGAAATAAAACTTAACATTCCAATTGTATCTGCCGCAATGGACACTGTAACTGAATCTGCAATGGCAATAGCTATAGCAAGGGAAGGAGGTATTGGAATTTTACATAAGAATTTAAGCATCGAGGAACAATGTCAGGAAGTAGATAAAGTTAAAAGATCAGAAAGTGGTATGATTAGAAATCCAATAACGTTAACACCTGAAAAGAAGATTGGTGAAGCTTTGGAGATGATGAAAAAATATCGAGTGTCAGGAATACCTATTATTGATAACAATGAAAAACTTGTTGGGATCCTTACTAATCGTGATTTACGATTTGAACCAAATAAAAACCTCAAAGTTTCTGATCTGATGACAAAGGAAAATCTTATCACAGCACCGGTAGGTACAACACTAGAAAAAGCTGAAAGAATTTTACAACAATTTAAAATAGAAAAGCTTCTTGTTGTTGATAAAAAAGGTCAATTAAAAGGACTGATAACATACAAAGACATACTTAAAAAGAAGAAACATCCAAATGCTTGCAAGGATGAACTTGGTAGATTACGTGTTGGAGCAGCGGTTGGGGTAACTTATGATACTGTTGAGAGAGTTAAAGCACTTTCTGATGCAGGAGCAGATGCGATAGTAATCGATACCGCTCATGGTCATTCTCAGGGAGTTATTAAGACAATAAAAGAAATAAGAAGAAAATTTAGATACATACAGTTAATTGCTGGTAATATTGGTACTTATGAAGCTGCAGTTGATCTTATCAATTGTAAGGTAGATGCTATAAAAGTTGGAATCGGTCCTGGTTCGATTTGTACTACAAGAGTGATAGCGGGAGTTGGTATCCCGCAAATAACTGCGATTGCTCAAGTGTATAAAGCAACAAAAAAATTTGGAATCCCTATAATTGCAGATGGTGGAATAAAACAAACTGGGGACGTTCCTAAAGCCATTGGTGCAGGGGCAGATTCAGTTATGATCGGTGGTTTATTAGCTGGTGTTGATGAAAGCCCCGGTGAAAAGGTTCTTTATGAAGGTAGAACTTTTAAACTATATCGTGGAATGGGCTCAATAAGTGCTATGAAAAAGGGAAGCAAAGATAGATACTTTCAAGATGCTGAAGATGATATTAATAAATTAGTTCCTGAAGGTATTGAAGGTAGAGTAGCATATAAAGGTCCACTTGAAGATACTATTTATCAGTTAGTTGGCGGACTTAAGGCTGCAATGGGTTACAGTGGTACAAAAGATATTAAGACTTTAAAATCAAAAAGTAAGTTTATCAGGATAACATTGGCAGGATTAACAGAGAGTCATCCTCACGATGTAATCCTTACACAAGAAGCACCAAATTATCAAAGTCATAAATAGATTGATCATAGAAAATGTATAAAGTTCTTGTCGTTGCATATTACTTCCCACCTATGGGATTAAGCGGTGTTCAGCGAACACTTAAGTTTGTTAAGTATATGAAAAACTATAATTGGGAACCTACAGTTATAACTACTGGCGAAGTTGGCTATTTTGCTCACGATAATTCCTTGTTAAGAGAGGCTAAAAAAGCTGATATAAGAATCGTACGAGTTACAGGTAACGATCCAAATTCAATGTTAGCGAAGTTCGGAACAATAAAACAACCCAGTGAATTTGCTAGAAAAGTTTTTAATAAAATCAGTCAAACTTTTTTCGTCCCAGATAATAAAATATCGTGGTCAAAAAAAGTTTTTGAAATCGCTTCAGATATTTTATCTAAAGAAAAATTTGATCTGATATTTGTTACCATTCCACCTTTTTCTTCATTTTATATTGCATCTAAACTTAAAAAGAAGTTTAACGTTCCACTTTTCGTTGATTATCGAGATCTCTGGTATGATAGTTATTTAGCATTTTATCCTACACCTTTACATCGTTATCTAAACAAAAGGATGGAATACCAATCATTAAAAGCTGCAGACAAGATAAGTGTTACAAATCGGAGGATAAAAGAAAGACTAATAAATGTTTTTAAGTTTTTAACTTTTGAAGATATAGTTATTTTTTCGCATGGTTACGATCAGGAAGATTTTAACAACATTATTCCTGAACCGAAACCCAAGGACAAGATGATTTTAACATATTCGGGAATTTTTTATGGGCATAATACTCCTAAATATTTTTTAAATGCATTTAGTAAATTAGTAGTTGAGCGACCGGATATCGCCACTAATATTGCATTGCATTTTGTTGGTTATCTAAATAAAACCAACCAAAAATTAGTTAAAAAATATAAACTTGAATCCTTTGTTAAAGAATATGGATATTTAGATCATTCAGAAGCAGTAAAAAAAATTATATCAAGTGATGTTTTGTGGATGATGTTGGGCAACTGGAAACATGCTGAACTTATTTTACCCGGTAAATTATTTGAATACATTGGATCGAGAAAACCTTTTATTGCTTGTGTGCCTGAAGGGGCTGCAAAAAATTCAGCCGAAGGTTATGGGGCAGCTTTTATTACTAAGCCTGATGATGTAGATGAAATAAAAAAAACCATTCTTAAAGTTTATGAATTGCATTTCAAGAAAAACTTGCCCCAACCTGATGAAGAGTTTATAATCAAACACCGAAGAGATTTTTTAACTGAACAATTGACCAAACAATTTGGTTTTTTGGTAAAAGCTGAATTATGATCAATGTGCTTCTAATCGGGTCAGGAGGAAGAGAACACGCACTTGCTTTAAAAATTTCTGAAAGTAAAAATCTATCCCATTTGTTTTGTGTACCTGGAAATCCCGGCACTGAAAAAATTGCGCAAAACATATCAATTAATATTACTGTTCATAAATCTATTATCGATTTCTGCAATAAGGAGCAAATTGAGCTGGTCGTCATTGGTCCGGAGCAGCCATTAGTTAATGGGCTTTCTGATGATCTCCGTAAATCAGGCATTAAAGTTTTTGGTCCTTCAGCGCAAGCCGCCCAGATAGAATCTAGCAAATCATTTGCAAAAAGTATAATGAATGAAGCGAACGTTGCTACTGCTAAGTATAAAGAATTCAATCTGACGGAATATGATAAAGCTCTGAATTATATTTCCGAAATCAAATATCCTGCAGTTATCAAAGCTGATGGACTTGCAGCTGGCAAAGGAGTAATTATTTGTGAAAATCAAAATGTTGCAAAAGATTCTTTAAAAGAAATTTTTGAAGATAGAATTTTTGGTGATTCTGGAAACAAACTAATTATTGAAGAATTTCTTGAGGGAGAAGAAGCTTCTGTATTTGCAATTACTGATGGAGAGAATTTTGTTTGTTTACCCGCAGCACAAGATCATAAACGAATAGGTGATGGTGATACTGGAAAAAATACAGGCGGAATGGGAGCTTATGCCCCAGCTCCAATCGTTAATTCTGCATTAATGAAGAAAATAGAAAATGATATTATCCAACCAACTCTAAATCGATTGAAAGATAAGGGAAATAAATTTATTGGTTGTCTTTATGCTGGATTGATGATTGCTAATTCGATTCCCAAAGTTATAGAATTTAATTGCCGTTTTGGTGATCCTGAAACTCAAGTTGTTCTTCCAATTTTAGAAGGTGATTTTCTTAATTTACTTTATTCGGCTGCTTCCGGAAACTTAGAAAAATATTCAGTTAAATATTCCGGTGGATGTGCAGTTTGCGTTGTTGCAGCCTCAAAAGGGTATCCTGATAGTTATAAAAAAGATTTTGAAATTACTGGACTCGATCAAAATAATGATGATGTAATAATATATCACTCCGGTACAAAAAGAGTTGAAAGCAAAATTGTAACTAACGGCGGCAGAGTTTTAGGTGTAACATCAGTACT
>JAVHOU010000034.1:0-5718 GCA_036170275.1 Ignavibacteriaceae bacterium | reverse complement strand
CTTGCATCAAAATCACCAGTAGTGATTTGCCTTATAAAATTATTTTGAGGCAGGACTGACAAACAGAGACTAATTAGCCAAAGTATAATTTTTGATTTCATAACTTTAACCCTTGGAAATCGATAGTTAAAATAACTATTTAATTATAGAGTTTCCACTTTTTAATTCTCAACTAAACTATAAAGGTTAAGTAATCAAATATTATTTTCAATAAAATAATTAACTTGTTATTGAATAATAATTAATTTGTCTGCCAAATTTAGGTTGATCTTTAATCGCAAAGATGGAAATACTTTACTTAACATACATTCTAATATTTCTTTTTCTTCTAATCTCAGTTTCTGTGTATAATGGATTTAAGATTGAAACTAAAAAACATTCTGCATTATCTAGCGAACCAATGCTTTCATTAGTTATTGCCGCAAAGAATGAAGAAGAAAACATTAATTCGCTCATTGATTCACTTGAGAAGTCAGATTATCCTAAAGAAAATTTTGAAGTAATTATAGTTGATGATAATTCAATTGATAAAACTTATTCGCTGATAGAATCTCGCATTTCAGATAAAAATAATTTTAAGTTGATTAAAGCAGGGCAAAAGGAATTTGAAGGTAAAAAAGGTGCTTTATCTATCGGAATTAAAAATGCAAAAAATAATATCATTGTAATTACTGATGCAGATTGTAAACCGGGAATTAATTGGTTAAAAGCGATTGCAAGTAAACTTGATGCTGGTTATGATTTTGTTTTTGGAGTCGCGCCAATAAAATCGGGAAAGTCATTAGTAGAGAAATTATCTGCGTTTGAAAATTTGAGAAATACTTATTTAACAATTGCCGCCGTTGGAATAAATATTCCTTATTCTGCGGCTGCAAGAAGTTTTGCTTTTAGAAAAAAATCTTTTGAAAGAATTGGCGGATATTCTAACACAAAAGAAACACTTTCCGGTGATGATGATTTGTTATTGCGTGAGGCGGTAAAGCATAAAATATTAATTGGAACTTTAATTGATCCTGAAGCATTTGTTTATTCTTCAGCACCAAAAACTTTTAATGAATATTTCAAACAGAAGAAAAGACATTTACAGACTTCATTTCATTATCTGTTTAAACAAAAATTGTTTCTTGGTTTTTGGCATTTGATAAACCAGCTTTCACTATTATCCGTTTTATTACTTTTTATATCACCCGTATTGGCTCTGCCTTTTATTATTAAACTTGTTTATGATTTATTTATAGTAATCAAACATCAACAAGAGCTTGGACATAAATTTAAGTTTTATGAAATAATTTACCTCCAAATTGCATTTGAAATTTTTCTAATCATTAATTTTTTCAAATCACTTAGCGGAAAAACTGAGTGGAAGTAAAACATAAAATCCCTGCCTGGTTAGATGAATCTCATCCAAATTATTTAAGATGGAAAATTGCACGAGATCTTTCAATCGATCGTGGTAAATTTGTTCAATCAGTTATTAACCAACAATTACAAACAAAAAATCTTGCTATACTCGATTTAGGTTCCGGTGAAGGTGGGACATCAAAAGTTTTTTCAAAAAATAATTTTGTTGTAAGTCTGGATTTGAGTTTGGTTAGATTACAAAGACAAAATCATTCCGTCATTTCGAAGGATCCCGAATGCTTTCGGGATGAGAAATCTTCAACTATTACTGAAGACAGATTTCTCCCTCTGGTCGAAATGACAGCTTCTAAGAATCCATCGTTTTTAACAAGAGTAAATGGAAGCGCATTACTTCTCCCCTTTGCAAATAATTCTTTTGATCTGATAATAATTCAGGATGTGATTGAACATTTGGTTGAAGTAAAAGATTTTTATTCCGAGGTTAATAGAGTTTTAAAAACAAACGGAATAATTTATTTAAGTACGCCAAATAAACTTTCTCTTTTTAATTTTGTTGCCGATCCGCATTTTGGATTGCCATTATTATCTTTGCTAAAACGTAATTCAATAAAAAAATATTTCCTGAAATATTTCCGTAAAGATGATTACAACCGAAATGATATTGCTCAACTTTTATCTTTGAATGAATTAATAAAAATGTTTAAAAAAGATTTTGAAATTTCTCTTAATACAAAATTCTCTGTCCGAGAATTATTTAACAGAAATAAAGGAATTGTTTGGAGTGATTTCCATCTTAAAATAGTTTCTTATTGTAAATTTTTTAAACTGGATTTGATAATAAATAAAACTTCGAATGATAAGTTTGGATTTATTAATAAGTACTTTACTCCAACTTTTTATTTCGTATTAGGAAAGAAATAAAATCATTTCTGACATAGGTATTCCTTCGGAAGAAGGATTCTTAGACTGAGAAATCATTGATGATATAATAAACAGATTTCTCACCCCGATGAGTCGGGGATTCGAAATGACTATTAATTAAAATTTGAACTGAAATATTTAAAGAATATTTTTCCAAACAGAATTATGGATTACAAAACACTTTCACATAAAGCAGTTGAAGCAAAAGCAAATGCGCTTCCTCCCTACTCTCATTTTCATGTTGGTGCCGCACTTTTAACTCAGGACGATAAAGTTTTTCTCGGTTGTAATGTTGAGAACAGTTCTTATAGTTTAACCATTTGTGCGGAACGAACTGCAATCTTCAAAGCTATTTCTGAAGGCGAAAGAAAATTTAAAGCAATTGCAATTGCAAGTGATTCGCCTGATTATATAACTCCCTGCGGAGCTTGCAGACAAATAATTTATGATCATTGCGGTGACATTGATATCATCTGCACAAACGGAAGCGGAGAATACAAAGTTTTTAAAACATCAGAACTATTACCTTACGCTTTTGGGGATGAGGATTTAAAAAAATAATATGGAACCAACTCCACACGCAGTACCAAAAGAAACCGGCTGGATTGAAGTAATAACCGGCTGTATGTTCAGTGGTAAGACTGAAGAACTGATACGAAGATTACGCAGAGCAAAAATTGCAAAACAAAAAGTAGTTATCTTCAAACCAATTATTGATACGAGATACTCAAACAATTCCATCGTATCCCACAGTGAACAATCTTTGCCATCCATATTAATCAAAGACGTAAAAGAGATTTTAGATTTGGTTGAAGACGCTCAAGTAATTGGCATTGATGAAGCACAGTTTTTTTCAAATGATTTGATTAATGTTTGTAATAGACTTGCTGATGAAGGCAAACGAGTTATTGTTGCCGGATTGGATATGGATTACCGTGGAATTCCATTTGAACCGATGCCTCAGTTATTATCAGTTGCAGAATATATAACAAAATCGCTTGCTATTTGTGTTGAGTGTGGAAATCCTGCTGATCGGACTCAAAGAAAAACTGCTTCATCAGAACGCGTGATTGTTGGTGCGGCTGATATGTATGAAGCCCGCTGCCGCAAATGTCATTACATTCCAACTGAAGAGAAACATTGATGAATCTCGAATCCTTCGTTCGTGGAATTTTTGGTTTAGCATTATTAATTGGAATTGCATTTCTACTATCCAACAACAAGAAAAAAATTAATTGGCGATTGGTTATCTCAGGTTTTGCCCTTCAAATTTTTTTTGCAATACTAATTCTTCGCGGTGATTCACTTCGTACTTTTTTTGTTCCACTTGGCTGGCCCAAAGATTTTTTTAATGGAGTTAGTTATGTTTTTGTATTGATACTAAATTTTACCACAGAAGGTGCCAAATTTGTTTTTGGAAATCTTGCACTCGCTCCCGGTAATGAAGGCAATCTCGGTTTCTTTTTTGCATTCCAGGTTTTACCTACAATTATATTCTTCGCAAGTTTAATGTCTGTTCTTTATTATTTAGGAGTGATGCAAAAAATTGTTCAAGGTATGGCATGGGTTATGGCAAAAGTTATGGGTACAAGCGGCGCGGAATCTCTTTCCTGCACGGCGAATATTTTTGTTGGACAAACAGAAGCTCCGTTAATGATCAAACCTTTTATAAAGGGAATGACACAAAGTGAGCTGCTTACAATTATGATTGGCGGAATGGCTACAATTGCGGGTGGAGTAATGGCGGCTTATATTCAAATGCTTGGCAGTGCTTACGCGGCTTCACACGGAGTTGCGTTGATGCAAGCACAACAAATGTTCGCAACACAATTGCTCGGTGCAAGCTTTATGGCAGCGCCCGGCGCAATGATGATTGGTAAGATTTTGATTCCCGAAATTTCTGAATCAGAAACAAAAGGAAGCGTAAAAGTTGCGATTGAAAAAAATTCAAGTAATGTAATTGAAGCAGCGGCAAATGGTGCGAGTGATGGTTTAACTCTTGCTTTAAATGTTGGCGCAATGCTTATTGCTTTTATCGCACTTATTGCATTAATCAATTATCTTTTAAATGGATTAGGAGATTGGGCAGGATTTAATTCATATTTGATTGCACACTTTGGACAACCATTAAGTTTTCAACTGATTATTGGATTAGTTTTACAATTTGTTGCTTATGGTATTGGTGTGCCCTGGCAGGATTCACTTACATTTGGGAGTTTGCTTGGAACGAAAATAGTACTCAATGAATTTGTTGCTTATTCAGATATGGGCAATCTTGTACAAGCAGGAAAACTTGTAAATGAAAAATCTATTCTTATGGCTACTTATGCTTTATGCGGATTTGCAAATTTTTCTTCTATTGCAATACAAATTGGTGGACTTGGACCATTAGCACCAAACAGAAAATCTGATATCGCCGCTCTTGGAATAAAAGCAGTTATCGGTGGAGTATTAACTACATTGCTTACTGCAACATTAGCCGGTTTATTCTTCGCATTCTAATGGTTAATCTATCTTTTAAATACAAAAAGCTTTTAGATTTTTTAATGAATGAGTCACCGTTCGAACCAGAAATTTCTATAATTCTTGGCAGCGGACTTGGAGATTTTGCTGAACAACTGCAAATCGAAAAATCAATTTCAACTTCAGATATTCCTGGTTATCCGGCATCAACAGTAATTGGACATAAAGGTAAAATCCATTTTGCAGAATATGAAAATAAAAAAATAATTCTCTTTCAAGGAAGAATACATTTTTATGAAGGATATAACATTAACGAATGTATCCTGCCGGTTTTAATATCATACAAGCTTGGTACGAAAAAACTTTTGCTTACAAATGCTGCAGGCGGAATAAATAAAAATTTTATTCCTGGAGATCTGATGTTAGCATCATCATTTAATGGAATCTTAATTAAAAAAGAATTAACGGATCTAATTGGATTAACAAATCAAACAGGCAAAAATAATTTTATAAATCTACCTGATTCAGAGTTTAACAATATCATTAAAAAATCCGCTGAATCAGAAAAGATAAATCTTAAAGAAGGAGTTTACTTTTATACTAAAGGTCCAACTTACGAAACTCCCGCTGAGATTAGATTCTTTGCAAAGTACGGTGCAGATGCAGTCGGAATGTCGACTGTACATGAAGCAGTTTACTCATCTTATCTGGGAATGAATACCGCAGCAATTTCTTGCATTACAAATTTTGCAGCAGGCATATCAAATAAAAAACTATCACATACAGAGGTTACAGAAACTGCAGACAGAGTTAAAGATACTTTTGAAAGGTTGGTAAAGGCGATTATTAAAACTTTATAATTGATTTGTTATTTATTTTAATTTCTGGCCAAAAATTTCATTTCCAACACACGCTTATTCGTGTTGCGCCATAATAAAAGGTAACCGAAAGATTAAAATAAAAATATGTTAA
>JAVHOU010000033.1:0-5734 GCA_036170275.1 Ignavibacteriaceae bacterium | reverse complement strand
TCAGAATTACGCAGGTTTTGACCCCAGTAATAATGGTCAATATGGTGGGGTAAGCATTGTTTCAGATAATTCATCTTCTGGAATTCAAACAACCATTAGAAATTCAATATTCGCAGGGAATTTATCACAAAGTAATATTGATTTATTTTATCAGACCGGAATAGGAGATATTAATTCTCAGGATTATAATATTATTCAAAAATATTCAGGCCCGATTGCAGGTTTAGCTGCTAACGACATAGTAAATCCGGTATTACCACCAGACCTAAAATTACAACCACTGGCTAGGTATAATTCTATTAACGGTACATTTACTTGTGCCACATTAACAGGAAGTATCGCCATTGATAAAATCCCTGGTCCTGGTTTTAATGGTGCCCCACTGCAAGATCAACGAGGTGCCGAAAGAAAAGGATATGCTGATATAGGTGCTTACGAGTGGTGGGATGATATTGGTTCTCTTCCAGTCGAATTAACTTCCTTTACATCGCAATTAAAAAATAACAAAGTTATTTTGAATTGGGTAACAGCAACTGAAGTTAATAACTATGGTTTTGATGTTGAACGCAACACACCCCTCAATCCCCTCTCGAGAGGGGAAGCCGAAAGCAGGGGTGTGTGGGAAAAGATTGGTTTTGTTAATGGTAGTGGTAACAGCAACTCACCAAAGAATTATTCTTATGAGGATAAAACTGTCACTGTAGGCAAATACTCCTATAGACTAAAACAAATTGATAACGACGGACAATATGAATATTCTAATATAATAGAAGTTGATCTTGGCTTACCGGATAAATTTGAATTGAGTCAAAATTATCCTAATCCTTTTAATCCAAGTACAAAAATCAGTTGGCAGTCTCCAGTGGGCAGTTGGCAAACATTAAAAGTTTATGATGTACTCGGAAATGAAGTAACTACTTTAGTAAATGAATATAAATCAGCCGGAAGCTATGAAGTAGAATTCTCCGCCAATAGCGGATCCGCCTCCGGTGGAAATGCTTACAATCTTACAAGTGGAATTTACTTTTACAGATTGCAAACTGGCTCATTTGTACAAACTCGTAAAATGATACTAATGAAATAATTCTCATCCGATTCTAAAATGAAGGAGCTGTTTCAAAACTGTCATTCCATCCGTCGATTGACGAATTGATCCGGAATCTATAACAATTAAAATAAAGTGGATTTCCACTTTCGTGGGAATAACAATTCTGTGTTTTGAACTTCTGAGACAACCCCTTTTTTATTTATGAAACCAATGTGAAATGTAATTTGTCATTTCGATCCCAATTCTATTGGGAGAGAAATCTTTGAACCATAATTAAGCAGATTTATCACGGTCTTTTGATAAATCAAGATTCTTCGAAATTCCCTTCCGGAATTTTTCAGCATTTCTATTTATAGTATTTGAGTTTAAGTTTTTTTTGTATAGATATTTTTCACTGCTTACAATTTTTAATTTTTAATCTTTCATTTTTAATTATGGCTTGGCACAATATGTAATTCGGGAAATATTTCCTGACATTAATAAATAGTCTATTTAACGTCTCAAATAACAAGAATGTACTGCAATAAGACAACTTAGTTACTCCATCCTTTAAGATTATTGATTGTTTTATAAATATCCTGCTAAAAATTCAATTTAAATTCGATTAGTTTTTATTTGTCCTAAGCGGTACGGTTATTGTTTTTATTTATTCATTATTTGTTTATTTAACATACCCTTGGAAAGATCAACATGAAAATATTTGTTCAAATTATTATAGCACTCCTGTTTATCAATATATCGTTTTCTCAGACAAATTATTATGTAGCAACCACAGGGAGTGATGCAAATGATGGCGGTCAATTGCAGCCTTGGGCTACAATTGAGCACGCAGTGAATTCTGTATCTAATCCGGCTTCTGATATTATAATTATAAATGTGGCAGCGGGGGTATATGATCTTTCAAATAATCAGATTGATATAAATCGCGGATTTACAAATCTTATAATTTTGGGAACCAGTATTGATAATACCATCATACAATCTGCTTCAGATACTTCATTATCAACTTCAAGAGTGTTTAAGATTTATGCTGGCAATACAGTAATATTAAAGAATATGACAATTAGAAATGGACGTGCAAATGATGATGGGGATGGAATTATTCATGGTGCCGGAATCTTTAATCTATCTAGTAATTTGACGATTGAAAATTGTATAATTACTGAGAACGTATCCGGATCAACAGGCAAAGGATATGGTGTTGGTATTTCTAATATTAGAGGTACACTGATTGTTTCAAATTCAACTATTAGTCATAATATAGGTTCTTTTTCTACATCTTTACCGTGTTATGGAGGTGGCATTGCTTCAGTTGATGGTTCTCTAATTATTTCAAATTCCACAATCAGTTTTAATACAGCACCTGGCGGGGGTGGTATTGCAATTATTTCTGAGGAAGGCAATTCATTGAATTCTAATTTTGAAATTACAAATTCAACTATTTCAGAAAACAGAGGATATAATAGTTATGGTGGTATAAGAATATCACGTTGGGGAGCCAGCAATTCAAAAACTATTACAGCAAGTTTTAACAGCTGCACAGTATTTCAGAATTATGCCGGAATAGATCAGCAAAATCTTGGTTTTTATGGTGGCATCGCAGTTAATTCAGACCCAATCACTACGGAGATTCAGATAAATATAAAGAATTCTATTTTTGCAGGGAATAAATCAGATGTTAATAATAGTAATCCTTCACTTCGTAATATTGATCTTTCATTTCAAAGCGGTATAGGTACAATCAACTCCGATGGTTATAATATTATCCAGAATTATGATGGAGAAGCAATTAGTGGTCAGATAAATAATGGCATTGGTATAGATCCAAATTTACAATCTCTTGCCGATAATAGTAGTTTAAATGGTACACAAACCTGTGCAGCTCTTTTAGGAAGCCCGGCTATAGATGTAATACTGGTGGGTGGAAACGGTGCTCCGTTATTAGACCAGCGCGGTTTTCAAAGAGATGGGAATTTTGACATTGGGGCTTATGAATATTTAAACCTCAGTGAAATTAACGACAAAAAACAATTTCCAGGTACTTTTTCATTAGATCAAAACTATCCAAATCCATTTAATCCCAGTACAAAAATACGTTACACAATTCCAACCTCACCGTTAAATCCCTCTCCTTACCAAGGAGAGGGGCAGGGGGTGAGGTTGGTAACCTTAAAAGTCTATGATGTTTTAGGAAATGAGGTCGCTACTTTAATAAATGAATATAAACTAGCTGGTTCTTACGAAATTGAATTTTCCGCCATAGGCGGATCCGCCTCCGGCGGAAATGCTTACAATCTTCCAAGCGGTATTTATTTTTATCGATTGCAAGCAGGCTCAGTTGTACAAACTCGTAAAATGATTTTAATTAAATAACAACAATTATTGTTTTTCAAAGAGGAAATAAGATGGTTTTGAATATATTGCAAAGCATAATAATCGTTGGAATAATGTTATTGCTGGTATTTAATTTAGTTGATATAAGAAAGTCGAAAAAAGAAATAAAAAAATTACTTGATAAATAAGAAAAAATATTCGAAAAATTCAGTTAATTTGGATATATAAAAGATGAAAATAACAAATATATTTGTTGAACTTCAACTCTATAAGAATATTCGGATTCTAAATAAATTATATTATCAAACCTATAAAATCCTGTTTTTTAATTATCACAGATTAAGTTTGTTAAAAGTCTAACAATTGAAGTGATCAAAAACATTAAAAACTTTAGATATCTCAAAACCTAAATTAACTTAGATAAATCAAAGTGCTAAATTAAAATAAAAGTTATACGTACATAAAATCCAGGAACTGTTTGTACAAATAATGTATAATAGGTTTGAGAATAACTGAAAAATTTAAGTTTAATTATTTTTGGTTGGAAGATGTTTCAAATATTATTTCATTTATAATATAATGATTCATAAAAATTACTAATAAAACTATCTGTGATTTAGTTTTTAAATGTTGGTATAATTATTGTCTTTATCTATTAATAATCAAATATTCTCCAAATTATTTTAAATATAAATCAATAATAAAAATAGTTACTTATTTAATAAAACATTAAAATCAATCAGATAGAAAATTATGAAAGAGAATTATATTTTAATCACTACTGCAAAGAATGAAGAGAAGTATATTGAAAACACAATCAAATCGGTTATTTCCCAGGTAGTTGCTCCTAAGAGCTGGGTGATTATAGATGATGGATCAGATGATTCTACACCTGACATAGTAGCAAATTATCAAAAAAACTATCCTTTTATTTTGTTTATTAAAAATGCGAAAAAACATGGAAGAAATTTTGCCTCACAGGCAAATTTAATTAATATGGGTTATAATGAAATAAAGAATCTTGATTTTGATTTTATAGGAACTCTTGATGCAGATATAACATTTGAGTCGGATTATTATCTAAATATTATGAATGAGTTTGACAAAAATCCAAATTTGGGATTAGCTGGCGGGAGCTTTTTTGAAAATTATGATGGGAACTGGAAACGTATACAGGTTGTTGACCACAGCGTTAGGGGAGGTGTTCAGTTTTTTCGTAAAGAATGTTTTAAAGCTATTGGAGAAAAATTAATTCCTCTTAAATATGGTGGGTTTGATAGTGTGGCTGAAGTATTATCAAGAAAGAATGGCTGGCAAGTAAAAACTTTTTCAGAATACACTGTCTATCACCATCGTCCGACTGGAACTGTTGGTGTAGGAGTTTATAAAGCTAGGTTTAGAAGTGGATTATCTGATTATTATATAGGGACACATCCGATTTACCATATAATAAAGTGTATAAAAAGATCGATAGAAAATCCTTATCTCTTAGGATCACTATTCCGTATAACAGGTTTTGTTTTGGGATCGCTTAAAAAAGAAGATATGCAGCTTGATCAGGACTTTATACATTACCATCGAAGGGAGCAGCTCCATAGACTAAAAACTCACCTCCTGAAGAAGAGTTCTTAACAAATGACAAATGAAATAAATCAAAAAAATTAATTTACTTCTGAAAGAATAAATTATTTTTATATCAAGTCTTGGGGTGAATCATAAATATCTAAAGTATTTACATTAAGATTTTCATTTATTTTTATTGTACAAGTCCAAATAATCCAAAATATAATATCCCCTGGTGTTTGATAACCAGTCAAATATGAAGTTGATAGATTAGTAATAAAAATTAAAGCGAAAGTAGAGACAATTAAAGGTTTATATTCTTTCATCTCATCGCTTTCATTAAAAGGGTTCTTAAATAATTTGACAAAGGGTAGAAAAATCAAAATTAACCATAATACTAAGCCTATTAAACCATTTCCAACTGCAATAGAAAGAAAACCATTATGTAATGGTTGTTGGGGACTTACATTGAACCAATCCTGTTCTTTCCCAGCTAATTTTTTTGTTATCCAAATTTGATTTTCTACCATATAGCCATATCCTTGTAGGGGTCTTTCCCCAATTGCTATCAAAGCCCCATTCCAAATATCTTCCCTACCTGTTAAGGTTGTTGCCCCTTCATCGCCTCTGTATATTGGCGTATTTTCAAGGTCAATAAAAAGTAATGCAGATGAAACAAGCGTAATTAATAGCAAGATTAAAGTTAATAACATTGTGATTTTTTTTTGTAAAACTAAATAGAGAGGAATAGCTATCAATAACGCAACCATTGATGTCCTTGAACCAGAT
>JAVHOU010000032.1:0-5789 GCA_036170275.1 Ignavibacteriaceae bacterium | reverse complement strand
CTCCATTACTCCTTCCCGCATAATCCATTAAACGTTCTCCATTTATCTCGGCAACTTGTCCCGGCGTTACAAAGTAATGGCGGAAGTTCCTAACGAAGACGGATCACCCTTAGTCCAACCCTATCTAACATCACCACCCCAAATATAATCCGCAAAATTAGATGAAGGGTTACGTCCTACTAAACGATAGCGTTTAATGCCTGCTTGTTCAGATAAATTTTGTAAATATCTTAAATCTGACATAGTTGGAGTTTCTTTTGCTTCAAATGCTATTTCTTTTTTTGCACCGTACGGTAAGTAAATAAAATCAATTTCCTTTCCATTCTTTAAAGCATAGTACTTAATTTCACCAGACTGACGAAGCTGATTAAATATCGAATTCTCGAATTTTGAACCGCTGCCCACATCAGCAAGGACAGATATAAGACCATTATCATTAAAATATATTTTTTTCGCTTTAACTATTTCTCTATCAGGATTTTTTGCAAATACAGGTACTAGTGAAATTAAAAAAGACTGTTCTAATAAATAGATGTAATTGTATAGAGATGGTCTCGATATGCCTGTAAGAGATGAAATTTTAGAATAATCCAATCGTGTACCGGCACGGGCAGCAAGCATTTTTATTAATGCATAAAAATTTTTAAGATTACGGATATCCGATAATGATTTAATATCAACATTTATATACGAATATATAATATCTTTAAGTATATCCTTTTTATCAGAAATATTATCTGCCAAAACAACTTCTGGGAAACCACCATACTCAACATAGAGTTCATAGTAAAATTTTAGCCGATCATACTCGATACTGTTAAAACGTGTATTTGTGAAATCAATTTCTTTATTGGGGATATTATTAAAGCCGAGCATTTCTGAAAAACTAAGTGGATAGAGTTCAAATATTTTTTTTCTACCCGCAAGCGATTCTGAAAACATATTCTTTATATAGAATGAACTTGATCCGGTAAGTATAAACTTGATTTTATATTCATCATAAAGATATTTTATTATACTTGTAACATTTGGTACAAGTTGTATTTCATCCAGCGCTATATATACCTTTTCCTTAAAATTCAAACCGCGTTGTTCTAATATGTTTACAATATTATCATAATTTTTTTCACTGAATAATTCGCGGTTATTTAACTTCTCCAGATCTATAAATATTTTATTTTCTGAGGCGATATTTTTTAGTAACTCTTTAACAATCGTTGTTTTGCCTGTCTGTCGCATACCGGTTATTACAGTTACCTGGCGGTTCGCAAGATGTGCAGCAAGAGCAGGATATTTTATTCTTGGTAAGTACATAAATGTTCCTTCTTTGTCAGAACTAAATTACAAATAGTATTACTATATGTAAAGTACAAATTACAGACAGTAATGTAATATGTGATCTATCTATGTGCCGGCTTGCTTCGCCGAATCGAGGCGAGAAAGGCGGGTACGTGCCATTTTTGGTTAAAGGTTTCTGGCAGTAAATTGTGTTAAACCGCACGTATGTCCGCCACGACCCTCGGCTTCGCCGCGAGGCGAGCGGACAGGCAACCATAAAGTTCTTTATTCATCATTCTAAAGATAATCCACAGGAAGGTCCGCCGGGGCGGAGAGCATTGCATCATTTGTGTAACCGCACGAATCCGTTCGTGCGATTGATTATTTTCAATACGCGTGAAAGGATTTCCCCCCGAAGGAACAGGCACGCGCTACTTTTGTTCGTCATTGCGATCTCGACTTCGGCGGGAGAAGCAATCTGTCCTATTACTGCAAAAGCACACGCACGATGGATTCGTGCTCTACATTAACCATCCCGCCACAGGCGGGCAGGCATCCATTTTCCATTAAACGTTAACCATTTCTCCCATTAACCATCCCGCCATTGGCGGGCAGGCATCCATTTTCCATCAAACGTTAACCATTTCTCCCATTAACCATCCCGCCTCAGGCGGGCAGGCATCTTCTTTACCACATTCTGCCCGACTCTAATTGTAGTTAAATGATAGGAATTGTAGTCAGTCGTAAAGTAAAAATAAATGTAACTAGTTAACGGAGAATCTTATTTATTCTACTAACCATCTTTTCAGCAACATTATTTCCAAAAATATTACGTTGTTTAGTCGTAGGATTAAAACTCAAAATGCTTTTACAAAAATCATTATCATCCGGCATGGCTAAAATATTCCAGCTATCTTCAACAGTTTCAATCCACTCAGTTTCCGGTCTAATTGTTACGCAAGGTTTTTTTAGAATGTAGGCTTCTTTTTGAATCCCACCAGAATCAGTTAATATCTTTTCTGCATTCTGTTCAAGTTTTATAAAGTCAAGATATCCAACAGGCTTAATGATCTTAATATTATTTGAAATTTTAATTTTATTTTCTTCAATTATTTTTCTTGTGCGTGGATGAACAGGGAAGATGATTTGTATATCAAGAGTAGATAATTTCTTTAATATTAATCTTAAATTCTGAGGATCATCAACAGTGTAAGGTCGATGCAATGTTAACAGATAGTAGTCTTTAGATTTTAAATCTAATTCATTAATAATACCTAAATACTGCTTTGCCTTTTCTATATTCTGATTTAATGAATCAACCATAATATCACCGGTTAGAAAAGTCTTCTCACTTAAGCCTTCCAGGGTTAGATTGTTTGCAGCCGTTTGAGTGGGAGCGAATAAATAATCAGATGTATGATCAGATATAATTCGATTAATTTCTTCCGGCATTGAACGGTTAAAACTTCTTAAACCCGCTTCTATATGCAATGTTTTAATGCCCAATTTAACTGCAGCAAGTGAACCTGCAAGAGTAGAATTTGTATCACCAAATACTATAACCAAATCAGGTTTTTCTTTTATTAAAACCTGCTCAATCCCGATTAACATCTTAGCCACTTGTTCAGCTTGTGTACCACCACTAATCCCTAAATTGTAATCCGGTGCCGGAATCTCCAACTGTTCAAAGAAAAGCTTAGACATCACTTCATCAAAATGCTGACCGGTGTGACAGATCAAATGTTCTATATTTACGTTTGACGTTTGACGTTTCTCATTTAACTCATTACACAACGGTGCTAACTTAATAAACTGTGGTCTTGCACCAACTACAGATAAAATTTTCAATTAATATTAAACCTTGAATATATTTTTATTGATGGTAAAAGATAGATTATTAAATTACAATTTATAAATTAAACCTAATTTTTTTAGTTCAGAGAGATTTTTTTTGTAAAATTCTTCTCTTAATATTCCTACCAGTACAAGGTTTCTAAATTTACCATTTTGAAAAATATGATTAATCAGAATCCCTTCTTCTCTTACACCTATTTTTTCACACATCCTCCTAGTTGCATAGTTATCAAATAGTTGGTCCCCATGTATTTTTTGTAAATTCAAATTTGAGAACCCAAAATGAAGCAATATCAATGATGATTCAAATCCAATTCCTTTACTTTGAATATTGGATTTTAATTTTAGGCCCCAAGTGGCTCTTTGATGAAACTGATCAATATGATTTATAGTTCCTAAACCAATAAGTTCATTCTTGTCTTTCTGCTTCAAAAAAACTGAAAATGCCAGGGTAGTTTTACCCAGCGATTGAAACCACTGCTTCTGTTGCTCAAAAGACAATGGTTTAAAGTTCATATATTGCATTAAATCTTTATCCCATTGTAATTCTAATAGCGCACCTAAATCTGTTTCTTCAACTGGTTTAAGTATTAATCGTTTTGTTTCTAGCATCCTCATGATCAATTCCCTTATAGTTTGTGATATAATTCGTTCATTGACAATACAGGGTATTTTTTTTGCCTAACAAAATTAATGATTTCAGTTACAGTATTTCTAATCCCTAAATTTTGATTACGTAATTTCTCAATAGAAGTCTTAGAAATATTTTGATATTCTTCTCTTGTTAATGAATCCTTAATATTACGCATAAATGAAATCGAAGGAGAGTTAAATATAAAATTCATAGGATGAAAACTGATTACTTTTATACCTGGCGTTTTAAATAAATTATTATACTTATTAAAATTTAGATCTAACTGATTATACAAATGAGTTCCATCTTCAAAAAACACAGGGAAATTTATTAAACCCGATTCATGCAATATAGGGCGTATGTAAGGTTGTAATATTGTAACCTGATGAGAAACATATTTGTAGTTGTAGTCATTCTTAAGCAAATGGGTAATATCAGTTACATCAAAAGCCCTATGGCTTCTAAAACCATAAGCTTCCGGAGCAAATTTTATACAGTTATCAACTATTTCTTTAAAACTGCTACCGTGTGAGCTTCCACTCATAAAATTTGGATGAATACCTCTTTCAATCTTTCTGTCTTTAAAGTTATTCTCGATTAATTCAGAGAAGTGAGTGACAAATAACGTTAACTTTAAATCCAATTCATTGACTATATTAAAATATTCTTCCATAACGTCTTCAGATGCCCAATCTATATCTGAGGTAAAACAAAATACTGGTGTTTCATCCCAGATATTTTTACGCAGATTTTTTTCTAACAATAATTGTATTTCTTGCGCCATCTTATTTATTCCTTATTTATGAAATGTTTTTTGAATGCTTTCTGGGTATTCTTTTATAAACCTAGTAATGTATTCACAAGTATCAATTTTATCGTTTAACATTTTATTTCTTCTTTCTGTCCAGAGATTCTTAAGTTCTTTATTTTCAACAAATTCTTTAACGGTCTTTAATAATTTTTCTGTATTGCGGTTATTTATGCTTATCGTCAATCCATATTTATTTTCTAATTCATCCAGAACAGTAATAGAATAATTCTCAGCAAATTTATTAAAACGTATAGCGGGTATGCCCAATATGGCTGCTTCCATTGCCATAGTTTGACTGTCACCAATATACATCTCAGCATAGTTCATTAAATCGTGCATTTGAGAAGGTTTTAGCTTAACTCTATATTTTTCTAAAGTAGGGTCTAGTTCTCTCTCAGAAGATATAAACACTTTACCATGTTTCTCTAAGATGCTAATTAATTCGTGAGCAATGGAATCACTTATACCATTAAAGCCAAAATCATGATGGGCATTAAATTGTGAAAACCTTAATAAAAAATATTTATCATGACCTAAAATATCCTTTATTTTATCATTAGCGTTGAAATGATTTGGATGTAGATAAGCTAGCTCGTGATACCCTGGATAGTGTATGCATTTACTTTCCCACGGCCCCTGTCTGCAACCTATCGGTGATAATATATTTGTTGCAAATGGGAATGCTGAGTATGAAAAGAACTTCATATTGTCATAGTCATCTTCATGGGTGATAATAGATGGAATGCTTAACAATTTACCAATATGTGTGATCTCAACTGAAGAACCTATCATAATATCAGGTTTGATATGCCGTATGATTTTAAAAGCACGATAATCACGCTTCATCATATCTGAAAGCATAGCTAACTTATTCTTTTTTCTAATTCCATCATTTATTTTAATAAATGAATGGCCATCATCCTTTAAAAGCTGTTCAAGACTTTCTTTCGGCCTAATGATTATACTGATTTCATAGTTTAAAGAACTTAGATTTTTAATAACATTTTTGAAGAGATGATAATGACCTGGGTGAACTAAATAAAACAGCACTTTCATTTTTTTCTCATTTCCGTTTCAAAGAAAAATGTAGGCTTGAATGAATATAGTTTTGTAAATAATATTTCTAATATTCTTTTATACCGGATTATTAAATTATAATAATTTGGATAATCAAAATAATACTTGGGTTCTAAATTTAGTATTTCATCAAAT
>JAVHOU010000031.1:0-24045 GCA_036170275.1 Ignavibacteriaceae bacterium | reverse complement strand
GAATTTCATAAAATTTCAGGATAAAGTTTTGAATTGTGATAGAAGATTATTTTACCACAGCTATTTTTATTACAACAGATTCTGATTTGCCGCTCGATCCAACAGCCTCAATTCTTGCAAGATAAACTCCACTTTGAATATCACCAACATTCCAGATAGTTTCATTATCAAAACCACCTTTAGCATCATTATTTAATTCAGCAACAAAATCACCGGCAAGATCAAAAATCTTTATATTGATTTTAGAATCTTCATTCACATAATAACGAATAGCTGTTTGTCCATCATAAACAGGATTAGGATAATTGTATGCACGTGAAGTTGGGAAGAATTGATTTATAGTATTAGTAGATTTAGCCGCTTCTACAAAAGAGGTATTTTGATTATTACCGTTTTCTTCTGACCAATCTAATCTAGAGATAGTCGAAGAAATAATCCAACTTTTAAAGTTATTAGATTGATCAATACCAGCTATTCCAATTACTCCATTTGTTTCAAATAAAACAGGCATCGTCTTTAATCCAAGTCCGAAAGAAATTGGAAATCCATCAACTAATTTTCCTGTGCCGCCATCATAAGCCAACACTTTACCATTTTTTGTAAATACAATAACTTCTGATTTTGAATCACCTTCGATATCTGCAATAAGTGGAGTAAAGAAAAAGGGATCATCATTCGTAATTGATTGAGGAAAATTATCCGCGATTCCGCCGGTTAAGTTATATGCTAGTGATTTATCTTCATCAGCAACAATTAAATAATTGTTCCCATCATTTTTAATATCACCAAATGAATAATCATAAAAAGATGCAAAAGAACCGGCTTTTATTCTGGAAATAATTTTATCATTGGAAATAACTACATATTCGTTTTTACTTGTTGAAACAACTGAAACGTAATTTCCTTTATTATCTATAGTAGAAATTAAATTATACAAACGCGTAAATGGAAATTTTAATGAAGTATCATTAAAATAAAATTGATATGATAGTTCAGATTTTGACATACAAATGGCAGCAATATTAGATTTATCGGCAGATAATTTAACAATACTCAAATCTGAATCAAGAAATTTTTCAGTATTAATAATTGGATTACTTTGATATATCGACTTTAAATCATAAACCAGAATTTCACCATTGTCAGTCCCGACAATCAATTCCAATGCTTCGTTCGAATTTTTCCTAATTAAAGGGGCAGAAGTTAAAATTTTATCTATCTCGATATAACCCTCATTCATATTGTCATTTTCAATTTGCAAATAATTAATTCTGTATGTATTAAGTTGAAGATTTTTTGTAATACCTATAATATAAGTTTTGTTGTTATCAGTAAATACTGCTGGTTTGGAATACGAAAAGTTATTTATCGTATTGATTATTCCATTTTCGTTTGCGAGAATTAAACTACTTGAAGCCTGAATTCCAAAAATATCTTTGTTGCCATCAATAATTTTCGTGAAAGATATTATATCAGCACTTGCAGGCAATTCATAACTAAACAACACCTTAATAACCGAATCACCATACTCAATCTTAAAAGACATTTTATTTGAGATGCCTGAAAAATTTTTAATTGTAATTAAACTGTTTGCACCTGTATTGGTTTTTGTATCTGGACGAGTATCTTTTGCAAATCTGTTTTTATATAGTTTTGCTTTATTACCAGCATACCAAAAATCCTGATCAGTTCCTTCGCCAATTACCTGATCGCCAAAAATTGTTAGAAATTTTTCACCGATATCCTGCACACCATCAGCTTCTTCAACATCAACTCCGCGTCTGGTTTTGTCTGTATTGATTTTATTATCAGCTAATTTTTCATTGATAACATTTTCATCAATATGCCAGATTACAATTCCATTGCCCGGTAATGCCCAATCAAATTCGTCTACATCAAGTACGATTCCCGATAATGAGTCCGTATCATAACTGTAAAAACCTGTTGTATCTTTTGAAAATGTTTTTGTAAAAATATTTCCATTAGATTTAAGAGTTAATTTTGCGCCATCTTTAAAAGCATCTCTTTGTCGATTTTCAATTAGATAATATTCTGAGGAGTTTAGAGGAACTTTTAATATCACAGTATCAGCTAATGAAGCGGCTAACTTTGTAGCAAGATTAATATTATAATTAGTAGGTGAAAGTGTAACCGGTTCAGCCCAGCCAAGATATATTTTTTCCCACGCAGAGGGTTCTGGTGGAAACACACCGTTGTATGCAAAGATAGATTGTCCATCCATCAAACCAAATCTTCCAATTGCACTTAGTCCTGTTTCTGTATCAAATAAGTCCGGTAATCCTAAATGACTCGCTATACTTGCAACCAATAAACCATTAATAGTTATTTCGAATAAAACTTGACCAGAAATGCTTTCAAGTTCCCTGCTTTCAGTTTCAGGAATTATCATACTATTTTTAATTTTAAATGAACCATCCGAAACAGAAAATCCATCAAATGATTGTCCAAAAATATTTTTGAATGCATTTTCATTAAGATAAACAGAAGGTAAATCTCTCTCATTGCCTAAACTTCCTGGTAATGAAATATCTCTACCGGCTCCTGCATGAAAAATTAGGAACACATCATAATCAGAAAAATTAAATCCGGGATTCATCTGATCAGCTTTAGTCCATACTTCCTGTGCAAATTGTCCGAGTGGAGTAAAATCATTTGAGCTGCTTGCCGGTGCATAATTCCTCATAGTCTTAGAAACTGAAAATGTATCAGGAAGGATTGTAAACGATACATTCGTTTTGCCATTAGAAACTTTTTTATAATAGTTTTTTACAAAAGTAAGATGTGATTCAAAATAATTTCTATCGTGAGGTAATGGATCTAGAATATTGTTCCCGTAATCTTTTGAATAGATGGATCCAAATTTTCCATTTCCGAAAGTTGCACCATCGCGGTCCTCTTGAAAATTTACCATGACTGCCAAAATTTTAAGCGTATCATTAGCAATAACTTTAGAATTTTTATTGGGAAATGAATTAATCTTTCCAATAAAACTTTGGGCAGATAAACTGCCCAAAGTGATTAAACAAATTGCAATAGTGAGAAGAGTTTTGTTCATAAAAATTTAAAGTCCTCTTGGTAATCCTCTTGTTGATTCAGGAACAGCACCCCATCCAATTAGAACCGTAAATCTTAATGTATCAGATAGCGGATGATTTTCACCGCCTTTAAAGACTGATGTTGTAATGTAACTGAAATCAAAGCCATAAATATCATATCTAATACCTGCACCAAAAGTCAAGAATTTTCTGTTTCCATAAGACGGATCCTCATAGAAAAATCCAGTTCTCAATGCAAAAAGGAAATCACCTGGAGTACCATACCAATACTCTAATCCCATTGAAGTAACGATATCTCTAAGTTCCTGACTAAATGGTTTATCACCCCAAGCTGTAAATATGGCTTTATACCATTCATCGGATTCGGTAACTGTTTTTGTTGTATCACCTGAAGGTACTTGTTTAGTAGTTCTACTAACTAATAGTTTACTAAAATCAAGTGTATATATTAAGCTGTTAAACTCATCATCAATAACTTTATAAGCAAAACCTAAACGGAAGTTTGTTGGTATCGGATCTGCTTGTGCTTTATCTATGTAATAAATTTTTGGACCGAGATTACTAAGATTGATACCAAGGCTAAATTTTCCTCCAATGTTTTCATCAATTAGCGGTATAACAAAGTCCTTTGGTCTCCACATTGTTGCCACATCAAAACTTACAGAAGTTGCCACGCCTTTCCCTTTTTCTTCGCCAACGCTTTGATCTGAAAGCCGGCTATGAATGATTCTAAAGTTGAATCCTAAACCCCAATCAGTTGAAAGCTTGGTTGCATATCCCAAAGTAAGAGCTGCATCAAAAGATCTGAAAGTGCCCAATGGAGTTGGATCAGCTTCACCCGTTCTTACAAATTCTCCAAAGTTCATGTAAGTTATACTTGATGTAATACTGCCGCTAAGTTCTTCAATGTACTGTCTGTAAGTCAGATAATCGTAAAAAAGATCTAAATTAAATTGAGGCAGCCAGTTACTATGTGTTATACTGACTTCTGTACCTGACAGAAATGCGATACCTGCCGGGTTCCAGAATATTGCAGCCGAATTATCTGCAAGACCTGAACCGGACTCACCAATACCACCAGCACGTGAATCTGGTGCAAGTAATAGAAACGGAACAGCAGCTTCACCTTGTCCATACGATACGCCCGCAAAAGCTCCAAACATCGCGCTGATCAGCATTAGCCTGAGAATTATTTTCATTTTATTTCCTCCGAAGTGAATAATTATTTATTAAAACTTTTCTTAATCCAGATTGATTATAAATATAAAAAAAGAACATTAATTTGAAACACATTTTTTTAGCAATACATTAATTTAGGACTGCCAATTTGCCAAGCACACTTTTCTGAAATTCTCCATCAGTTGATTTTACAATTACCTTGTAAAGATAAGTACCGGTTGCAAGTTTATCACCATCTTTGTCTCTGCCATCCCAATCAATTACTACAAACTTCTCGTTAAGATTATTTTTCTCTAATTCGTTTATCAATCTTCCCGCTATTGTATATATTTTTATTTTTACGTCAATCACTTTAGATAGGTTATGTTGAAATGTAAATTGAGTTTTTCCACTGAATGGATTTGGATAATTATAAACATCTCTAATAATCAAATCATTATCTACAACCACACTAAAGAATGAATTTTCCTCAGAGTAATTGTTAAACACATCCCAGGCTTTAACTAAAAGCTGATATTCGCCATCCTGTAAACCGGAAAATTTATAATCAATCGTTCCGGATTTTCCGCCTGCATTTAAATCACCTTTAAAGTGATTTGTAAAATCTATAGGATTGGTTAACTGCTGATTCAAAACCCCTTCCAACTTATGTCCAACTCCTGTTCCTGTTGTGTTAAGTCCTGTGTCATCAGATAATTTTACAATAAGATTTGGATTTGGACCGACGAGATAAGAATTACTATATGCAACATCATCAAAAAATATTTCTATAGCGGGACCTTTACCATCATTAGAAATAGAACTATCGGTTCCACCAACAATTACTCTGTCAGTGTATCCAAGTCCATCAACAGAATTGTTTAAGAAATAGAAAATTATTTTACCTTTTTTATTTTCGTATGAAATATCTTTTGGTACGACAAACTCTGTTGAAAATTTTCCATTATTAATAGAAACTCTTCCATTAAAAATTATTCCGCCTTGAACTGTCATCGGATAATTATCAATCTGCTCCAGAAGAACTGTTCTTTCGGAATCAAAAAATGTTAGCACACCTTCACCATTAAAATCATTCCAGGTTGTATTATCAGGTTTTAAAACTCTTCCATTAATTTTTGTTTTACTTAAAGCTTGAATTTGAATGTTGGCTGTTAAATTTTGTCCATTAATTGAATCTACTGTGGCAGAATATTGAGGCACCAATAATCTTAAGGTTGGATCGCCAAAAATATTATACTTCTGATCATTTACATCAAACTTTGTTTGTTTTGTAATAAAGGATGCTTTCCCAATTGGAATACTTAAGTTTAAAGTATCCCTGCCAGATTTAAATAATGCTTGAACAAAAGCATAATTAAGTTGATGATTATACCCTGAATATACAAGGCGGGCAGCGGTAAATACTGCAATGGCTCCGGCGTTTGCGAGAAATATTAATGCCTCTGCAGCACTTTGAAAATTAGGAATATCAAAATATCCGAAATCACAAGTAGCCGCACACAAGAAAAAATATTTATCATTTTTTAATTGCGGAATTGTTACACTCTTTTCAAAAATAACTTCGTGTGCCCAAAGTTCAGGACTTCCGTGACCGATATAATTAACAAAAAGTGTTCCTTCATTCATCGCATCAATTATAGCTTGATTAACTAAAGGTTTACGTCTTCCCTGCCCCGTTAAAATATCAGGATAAGCTGCACTATAAATCTTTTTTAGATCAAAAGATTTTGGGAAATAACTATTTGCAAGTGTTTCGGTAGGTGCAGTGTGTTCAGAACCTTCATATGTTGTTGATGTGCGACCATCATCAGCAATTAAAGTAATTAAATTTCTCCAATTGCCCTTTGCCTGATTTAATTCATAATCTTTTATTTTATTTACAATATTATTTGCTTCATCAGCAGATCGGCAAGTGATTCTACCAAGTGCAATATCTACTAAAGGATCGGTACCTGAAACACGCACAAAAAAATCATCTGTTGTATAAGAATCAATTAAGGCAAGGGATTCAGTTGTTTGCCAGGTTGGAATAAAATTGTCGTTATAACCTTCAGTATTTTTATAGTCGTAAGTACCTTTTCCAAAAAGCAGAACGTACTCTGGTTTTATCTGCCAATTATCAAAAGCATATTTTATATAATCTCTCACAGCAGTCGGGTCTAGAATTCCGGATGAAAATTCATTATAAATTTCATCAACATCTGCAACATAAGTTGAAATCGTAATTGGCGCCTGGTTCTCTTTGTAAGATTTAAGATTATTAGCTGCATCTTTAAAAGTTTTATTAGTAATTATTAGAAATTTTGCACCTACCTGTTCGCCATGAAGATTGGAGTTTTGTACTTCAACTGGATTAGTTGGAGTTTTAAAAACATCATTACCAATTGCAAAATATTTGGTACGTTGTGCAACGTTTTCGTCAAACTGAAATTTGCATTCACTGCCACTTAACACACTATAATTAGTAATAAATTTCACATCGGAATAATTTGTTACATCATAAACTTTAATATTTGATGAACTAAATCCGTTAAGATCATACTCGATAATTCCGCTTATTGGATTTGAAAAGAATAGTAAATTATCATCAAAAGCTTTAAGTTCTTTTTCATATTGAAGGGTCAGATAATCAAGATAGCCAACTGAAGTAACTGAGGAAGGAGCAACTTTAAAGTTTAACACGCTTCTGTTATCTGGTAAATCACCAGCAAAGTTAAAAGCCCTTGGATTCGATGTACCAACAGTATATAAAGTTGATCCATATCCAGAAAGATTTTGAGAAAATGTCTGATTACCATTTTCGGTAACAGTAAGTGTCATTCCACTGGATGAACCAACTACAAAAAGAAAATTATAATTAATTGGTACAGAACTAATCCTTCCATCAAGCTTATTCATATAAGTTCTTGAACTTATAGATTGAGAAAAATCATCACCCAAAGATTGGCGACCCGATTTACCTAAGTTAATTTTATCTTCTTCCCAGGATGCAAAAGCTTTGGTTGTATTCTGAGTGAATGCAGGAGTTGTAGTTAATCCGGGCTTACCTGCCATTCGTTTTCCGATTGCCCCGCCGGAAGTAATCCAGTAATAATTTTTTTTAGAATATGGATGAAAAAATCTTTTTATAGTGGAGCCGTCTGAATCATAATCCCAAAAACTGCTTCCTCTTCCATAAAAAATTATATAATCTCCGTCATCAAATTTCCCATCTTCTTCTCCAACAACTACAATTGCATTTTCAACAAGATCATTCGGACGAGCCGCAGCATTGTTTTCCGATAGAATTTTACCGCCATTATTATAAATTTTAATCGTCCTTGAATCTACTGTGTTCGGGTCAATACCATATAATGCTAAAGTTGATTTAGTAATTTTATACATACCTTCTTCGGGCGCTTCGAACTTAATCCATTTGCCCGTTGAAAGAATGCTATTGATAACCGCAGTTTTTTTAAGCTTTGTATTATCTTTATTCCAGTACTTAGCAACATTATAATTAACAAGAGTTTGGTCGAGTAAATCATCCGCAGGTTTACTGCTTACAATTCCTGTACTGCTAAAGTTTATCCTAAAAACAATTTTTGTATATAATTTTATTTTATTTAATGCGGCATCAAATTTTACTGGTGCCAAACTTAATATTTGAGTTCTAACATCTCTAACAAGTCCAAATTCACTAAATGAAACCAGTTCTTCATTTGATCTGAAAGAGGAATACAGTTGATTAGTTTTATAATTGTAAGAAAAATATTGTGAGTCCGGCTCTAAAAATGGAATTGGAATTATCTGTCCGGTAATTTCTTTGTAAGATGATGAAAGGATTTCAATTGTATTACCAAATTCTGATGGAACCCCAATACTTAATTTCCTTAGAGAGATTGCCGGTGAGCCCCAATCGTTTACATTTTCAACATCACCGGATAATATTTCAACTTTTCTAAATTGTGCATTATCCGTTTTGAATAAAGATGTATCTGTGTAAACCGGGGAATACTCAATGGTCAATGAATTGAAATCTGATGTAATGATTCTAATATCCTGCTGGGCAGTAAGAAATGATGCAGTAATCAGTAAAATAATAAAGGAGATCTTGCTTATCATTTCAAACAAACTAATTGTTAATTGATTTTAATTTTGTTTACGATTTAGAACTGTAGCAATGATCTCTAAAATTTCTCCTGATTTTTGTGCAAAATTAGTCATGTATATAGCAAATAGTCAAGTCTTTATAACGGTTGCATTTCACTTAGTTCATTCAACAATTGTTTTGTATCCAAAAAGAAAATAGGTAGTGTGGATCTTACATACCTTACTTTTTTATCTTTTCCTATCAACACAAGCTTTCTTTTATTCTGACCTAAGATACTTAATGCATCAAATGTGCGGCTAACATTGCTTTGAGGATCACTTAAAACTGGAAAATCAATTTTATTATTTGAGCAGAAAGAATTATGCGATTCAACCGGATCAATATTTACTCCAATAATTTTTAATCCCAGCTTCTGCAATTCATTTTGATTATCTGAGTAATCGACTAACTGCTTTGTACAAACTAATGTATTATCTTTTGGATAAAAGACCAATAATATATCTTGTGTTAAATTATCATATAAATCAAAATCATTGCCAAACTGATCTTTCAATCGAAAGTTTTCTACAGCATCGCCAACCTTCATAAACCCAATGCGTCCTTATTTTTTTTTATCGCATCAATACAAAACTGTATATGTTCATCAAGTGGAATTTCTAATCCAGCCGCTCCGTTTAAAATATCATCACGACTGACTGCACGCGCAAAAGCTTTATCCTTCATTTTCTTTTTAACCGAGCTAACTTCAACTTCGCTAATAGATTTTGAAGGACGCACATACGTAACAGCAGTTAGAAAACCTGCTAACTCATCACAGGCAAATAAAACTTTTTTTAACTGCGTATCACGCGGTTCACCACTATAATCTGCGTGAGATAGAATTGATTTAATGAAAACATCATCGAATCCTTTTTCCTTTAATATCTCCGCACCTTTAAATGGATGTTCCTCCGCTGTAGGAAATTTTTCATAATCAAAATCGTGAAGCAAAGCAACATTACCCCAATATTCAATATCTTCAATAAATTTAACAGCATAAGCTCTTACACAGGTTTCTACTGCATAGGCATGCTTAAGTAAGCTGTCACTCTTTGTAAATTCTTTTAAAAGGGACAAACAATATTCTCTGTTTCTTGAATTATCCATTATTTTTTCTTCTTTTGATTTGCGGTTGGATTATAACTCGGACAAAGATCTGCTAAAACACATTCTAAACATTTTGGTCTGTTGGCTATGCATATTTTTCTTCCGTGTATTGCGAGCCAATGAGATGCGTTTATCCAATATGATTCCGGCAGTAATTCTTTTAATTGCATCTCAATCTTATCCGGATTTTGAGAATCAACAAAACCTAAAAGATTTGATAATCGTTTTACGTGTGTATCAACAGCGATGGAAGGAATTCCGAAAGCATTTCCTGCAATAACAGATGCTGTTTTTCTTCCAACTCCGGAAAGTTTTACAAGCTCATCAAAATCGGCGGGAACTTTTCCTTTATGATTTTCAATTAATTCAGCACAGCAAGCTTTAATACTTTTAGCTTTTTGTTTATAGAATCCGGTTGAAAAAATATCTTTCTCTAATACTTCACTTTCAGCATCTACAAAATCCTGAGGATAGCGATACTTTTTAAAAAGTTGTTCTGTTACAGTGTTAACTCTTTCATCAGTGCATTGTGCAGAAAGTATTGTCGAGATTAAAAGCTCGAATGGATTTGAATACTCTAATGCAGGTTTAACCTTTGGATATTTCTTTTTTAAAATATCAAAAATCTTTTTTGCAAAATTTTTATTATTCTTTAGCTGCATCTTTATTATATCTTGGATGTTTAATCATTAATCGTTCAACTGGCTGATTATTGATGATGTGCGATTGTATTATTTCTTCAATATCGTTTTTAGTAACACCGCCATACCAAACTTGTTCTGGATAAACGACTACCGATACACCAAACTCACAAGCATCTAAACAACCGGAGGCATTTGCTCTTATATCCGCATTCAATCCAAGTTCTTTAAGACGAGTTTTAAAGTGTTCACGTATTTCAGCGCTTCCTTTATCAGCACAGCATCCTTTGGGATGACCATCAGGTCTTTTGTTCTCACAAATAAAAATATGTTTAGTAAATCTTTTCATCGTGTTAAAATAGGGAAAGGCTATATAAATAGCCTCATAGTTGTTAAACTCTTTGCAGTGAATTGATTCAGCTATAAATTGTATTTTTAGTTCATAATAAGATTCCTAAACTAGTTCGGAAAGACTATCCGATAAATTCTTTGTAGCGCGTACGGGATTCGAACCCGTGATCCCCGCCTTGAGAGGGCGGTGTCCTAAGCCACTAGACGAACGCGCCAATGTAAAAAATTAGATTATTTATGTGATAGCTTAAATTTGAAAGATCATCTCCCATATTCCATCACCCATTTTCCATCATCCATCTGCCATCTGCCATCCTTAGTTGTCCCGTCAGGTTTCGAACCTGAACTCTTCTGATCCAGAGTCAGACGTGTTGCCAATTACACCACGGGACAATTAAATTTTCAATTCTTTTTTCGGTGCCAAATATATTGATTGAAGCCTATAAATGCAATTTGGAAATACCAACACAAAGCAGATTTGTTCAAGATTTTAATAAAGTTAAAAAATCATAAAGAGCAAATTATAATTTTTCAGTCTTAATACAATAGTTTAAGCTCTGGATAAGTTCTTTTAATCTTAATTCTATATAATGTCGAATCAAAAAAATAGCAGGGTAAATAAGATAATCTTTTAACTTAATGTCTGAGAGTGCTAGATTAATTAATGATATCACTCCAGTCTGATAGCTATCCGCATAGTTCCCAAATTCTTGAAATGATTTATCTAAAACGGCTAATTCATCTTGTTGTCCATTCTCAATAAAAAATTTGTCGCTTTGTTTCGGATACCTAATTTTTTCCCCTATAAAAATCATCATAACTACTTCTCTTATTATTTAATGTTTTATTTTGTGTGATTCAAATTAATAATTAAGAAAAAGATTTGTCATATCTATTTTGTTTCTATTATATAAACATATTTTTTTACCAGTTCTACTTGCTGAGATAATGTTTTACCTTTCAAGGAACTAACACTTTGAGTTTTAGGTTTAGGTTCTAAACTCGCTATTAAATTAAGAAGGTAGTTTACTTTCACAGCGTATGATACATTTTCTGCTCCTGAATGTTTAGCATTAATTATTCCTATCAAATTACCATCGTTATTAAAAGTAGGACCTCCACTATTCCCTGGCTGAACCGGGGCAGATATCTGATAAGATGTCACATCTCCTTGATAACCAGTTTTGGAACTTACAATACCATTGGTAAGTTTGATTTCATTACCCATTGAAGCTCTCAATGGATATCCTAAGACAAAGACATTTTCGCCTGTACTTGCTGGGTTTGACTTTATCATATAAGGAATATTTCCTAATGTATTAAATTTAGTGTTATCGACCTGAATTATAGCCAAGTCGTTATTCTTGTCACTCTTGATAAGTTTTGCACTATATAATTCATCGAAATTACCATTTATTCCTCTAACATTAATTTTATTTGCCCCTTCTATGACATGATTACATGTAACAATTAATCCATTTGAAGTTAATGCAAACCCTGTCCCAGATGAAATTGCACCTATGCTATTATAAGTTGGATATAATTTCAAATATAATTGTTGAAGTTCAGGAGCATTTTTATCAGTACTAATCAATTTCATTAATCCAGATTCAAATGTAATATATACATTTTCAGTTGGAGATTTATTGCCTAAAAACCATTTGGTTTTAAATAATGAGGGTGTAGCAGTGTCGTATAGGTAGGCCTTGATTTCACCTACTTCCCAATGTCTGAATGCAGCTCCAGAAATATATATAATTGAATAGTTGTTCTCTGTTTTTTTAACAGCAACTTTATACTTAGGAGCTTCTTTTGAATCTGTAGTACTTTCATATATTCCTTCAATAGATGATATGCCGTTTTTTTCCCAATCAATTTTTAATGACTCCTCATTCCAATTTGTCTTTGGATGAGTATCTGGGTTGTTAATAGAAACAAGGAACCACACAAGAGTTCCATTTTCGAACGGTAAATCAATATTTATTTTTTCAACACCAGGTGGGATTCTCGGAAACAACAGTTCAATATTTGTTATTTCTCCTTTTTTTCCAAGATTATATAATTTATCTAATTCATCATTCTTAACTCCAATAATAGGGAGTTTGTCACTCTCATTATAAAAGTCACATATTGTTGATTTAGAAGATATAAATAATGAAAGATTATCTTCATAACTTGTAAAACTAATTGAAACAACCGTTACTTGTTCATAAATCTTAATAGAATTTATTTCGGTAGTTTGAACCGAGAGTCTTACGCTCGGTTTATTAGTTGAGCTTATTAACTGACCTGTCTGTCCTACAATAGATTGAATAGTAATCAACGAGAAGAATAGTGTAGTTATAGCTCTTGCCATTATTATACCTCCCAATAATTATAAGATGATAATACTAATTGACATAGGGTGTGAGAAAAGTTACTCAAGTAAAAATTATCCCAGATAATGTTTTTATCTAATGATATTTACTCTATAAATTTATACAATCAAGAAAATATATCCAATAAATAAGTTTTTGTTATTTCCAATGAAAGTTGGTAGGGGCTTTATTATTAGGAATTTCTTTTTTGTCTTTTATTTAGAAGAGCAAGTCTATCTTTGAGGTTTTGTATCTCATCTCTATAAGATCTGTTTTTATTTTTGAGTTGTTCAATTTGATTTTTAAGATTATCAATCTTAAAGTCGTTATTATCCATAGCCATATCCTCGTTCAATTCATTTCTTAATGCAATCAGTTTTAAGATGCCGAAGTTACTTGAGATTGATAGTTATCTTAACTTAATTTGAATTAGTAATTAAAAGTTATTAAGAATGAAAAAAATATTTTTACTTTTTATCTTTTTATATTCAGTTAGTCCTGCTCAGAGTTTTGAGTACACTGAATCATTTGGAAAGTTTGAAAGAGCATCATCTTTTTATATAACTGCAAATGGTTTTGTTTATGTTACAGATACCGGCAGTAATGAAGTTTTAATGCTTGATACCTTGGGAAATGTAATTAAAACTTTTGGCGGTTACGGCTGGACTGAAAATTCTTTTGACAATCCTGCAGATGTATTTGCTGATCCACTTACAGTTTATGTTGCCGATAAAAATAATCATCGCATAAAAAGATTTGATAAAAATTTAAATTTTATTTCATCACTATACACAAGGGAAAGTGAAAACACCCGCGAAAGTTTTGGTTATCCGCTTAGCTGTGCAACTTCAAATCAAGGTGATCTTTATCTGATAGATTCTGAAAATAAACGAGTAATGAAGTTTGATTTTTCTGGAAACTTTCAACAAGATTTTGGCGGCTTTGATGCAGGCAAATTTATGCTCAGCAACCCGATTCAATTGGCAATAGCTTCAAATAATAACGTCTTTATTATTGATGCAAATAACGTAATTGTTTTTGATCAATACGGAAATGGAATATTAAAAATAAACCTTCAAGCAAAACTAAACAGTATAAGAATTCTTTTTGATCATCTAACAGTTACAACCGAAAAAGAAATTTTTTACAGTAACCTTCGTTTGCCTGAAGCGCAGTTATCAGTCCTAAATTTACTTGGAATAGATGCTATCCCGAAAATTGTTTCTTCAATTATTTTTAATAATAAGCTTTATGTCCTTTCCAAAGATTCAATTTTGGTTTTTAGAAAACTTAGTAAGAATTAGTTTTGGATAGCAGTAATAAAAATATAAGATTAAAATTTTTATTCAGGTTTTTAATTTTCATCCTCACACTTATTTGGTTCACCGGCTTAGTTTCACCTTGTATAAATAATAATTATCTCCATTCAATTTATCCATATCTAAAACTTGGTTATTCAACAGTTTGTCATCAAAATGTTCATAAATCTTTTGCTTGTAATGATGGAATGTTTTTAGTCTGTGCAAGATGCACGGGAATTTATTTCGGCGTTCTAATTACTTCGTTAATTGTCTTGATTCCAATAATCAAAATAAAAATAAAAACCAGGTATCTGATTGTATTTTCATTTCCAATGCTTGCTGATGTTATTTTTTATTCCCTAGGTTTATATGAATACAGCAAAATTATAGCAGCAATAACGGGTGTTCTTTTCGGTTCAACTGTATTTCTATATATTTTGGATGCGATTGAAAATTCTCTTTACAAAAAACTAATTAAAGGTAATAACAATTAAAAAATATCTTCCAACACTTGTATGCGGATTTGCTGCAGCAGTTCTTTCAACTGTGCCGGGAATAAAAAATTTTAGCTGCTGTTTATTAGTTCCAGGTGCTGCTGTCTTTTCAATTTTTTTGGATAAAAAAGTCACGCATTCAACAGAAAAAATTAACCTTGGCAAAGCTTTAGGATTTGGATTTTTAACTGGTGTTACCGCAACTATTTTCATAACATTATTTGAAATGTTAGTTACTTATTTCACAAAGACGAATGATTTTATCCAAAATCTTCCACAGTCAGAGTTAATAATGAGGGAATGGAATCTTGGTCCGTTAGTAGATGAATCATTAAAACTAATTAAATCGATGTCTAAGGAAATTCAAAAATCGGGATTTTCTTTTCTTTATCTGATAATAATTTTTTTCAGTAATTTTTTAACTAACTCTATCTTCGGTATGATAGGCGGAGCATTAGGAATGCGACTTGTAAATAGGAAAGCACCCGGGGAAATTAATTAAATATGATTACGGCATTAATATTTTCTGCACATTTAATTTTTTCAATTGTCATCTTTACAAAAAAATGGCAGGACGAAAATTTATCTGCTGGATTTCTAAATATTGCATTAATCGGAATTCTTTTTGCTGTTGGATGGACTATAACCGGTATGATTGCAAAATTGGTTATGGAACAAAAAGGATTAGGGCTTCAGTTTGATCGCGATACTTTTTCTTTAACACTTCTTACAATCGTCGAATACTTTTTCTACAAATTTTATTTTAAAGAAGAACCTACCGTAACCGATAAGGAAACACAATAACCGCTGATTGTTCAGTTTGCTGCTGCGAAGATGAAAGCGGTTCAAATCTCCATTGCCAAAGCGAATTGATAGCAGCATTTTCAAGTCTCGTATCCGCTTTTGATAAAAGAAAAATTGAACCAACAGTTCCATCAGGTTTAATTGAAAACTTTAACTTAATATCTATTTCTTTATTAACACCTTCAGGATAATCAGGAAGTGAGTAACTGTATATTCTTCTTGTTCCACTACCGCCCCATTGAATATCAAAGCCAGCTCCTCCTTCACCTTGTCCCAAACTTCCCTGCCCTGTCCCTTTAGTGTTGGAGTTACCTTGCTCGGTTTTTTCCTGTGTTTTTTCTTTTTTAACCTCTTTAGTTTTATCAACGGGATTGATAGTGTTATCTTGTGAAGTGGTTTTAGATTTTGGCAACACAACTTCTTTAACTTCAGGTACTTTGTTTTCAATTTTCTGGACAACTTGTTCTTTAGTCACAGTGCTTCCTCCAGACTCTTCCATAGCTATTCCTTGCGAGCCGCTAGTACCTGCCAATCCACCTTCGCCAAAAGATAATTCCACAAATTCTTTTGTTTGTGTTTCAAAAGCAAAATTAATAAGAAACGCTATCAACAATAAAACCAGATGTAATATTAATGAACTGGAATAAGAAAAATTTCTTATGTTGTTGTATGAAAGGTTCATTACTTATCCTGTTTCTCTTTTTCCGTTTGAATTGTAAACTTATCTATTCCTGCGGCTTTTGCTGCATCAATTACTTTTATCAACACTTCTATTGTCACTGCTTTATCAGACATAATAACAAGATTATCATCAGGTGTTGCTGATTTTAGAGCTGATAATTCAGCAGCTAACTGATCGATTCCTACTTGTTTGTTGCCAGCATATATTCCACCTGTTTCTGTTATTGTAACCACTAACCTGGATTGAACCGATTCCGGATTCATTTTTGAGCCAGGTAGTTTAACTTTAACTCCCGACTGATTAATGAATTGTGATGAAAGCAAGAAGAAGATGAGCAACAGCATCACAATATCTGTAAGTGAAGAATAGCTAAAGATGCTTAAAGGTTCATTTGACGTTTTAAATTTCATTTTTTACCTACAATTCAATTTCAATTTCATCATCAATATCGGCTTCTTCTTTTCCACCTTCTTGAATCACATCAATCACATCATTTGCAACAGTTTCCATTTCACCAACTAACTTTTTTACAGCACTCAAAAAGTAATTATAAATGGCAAGTGCCGGAATTCCAACAAACAATCCATATGCAGTTGTTATTAGTGCTTCCCAAATACCACCGGCTAAATCACTTGGTCCAACTGCACCTTGTAATTTCTGTACAGTCATAAAAGCTGATATCATTCCTGTCACTGTTCCAAGAAATCCAAGTAATGGCGCAATACCAGCAATGCTTGCAAGTACCGATAATCCTTTTTCCAATTTGCTTATTTCCTGGCTTCCGGCATTTTCAATTGCATCCTTCACTCTATCGTGTCCATATCTGTATTTCTTCAATCCCTTGCGTACAATGTTTGCAACCGGCGATTTTTCCTGCATACAATAACTAATTGCACCAGAAATATCTCGTTTTTTAATAAACCCTCTTATCCTAACCATAAAGGCAGGAACATTTATTCTTGCTTTCCTAAGAACTATAAAGCGATCAATGATCACAGCCAACCCTACAATTGAGCAGAGAAGGATGGGCCACATTACTAAGCCGCCTTTAAAGAACATATCTAATAAGTTCATGTTTATCCTTTTGTATTTGAATTAACGAATATTTTTTGCAATAAAATCTTTTGCTTCAGTTACCGATGAAAAATTACCAACCTTTACTCTATACCACAAGCCCTTACCGGTAATTTCTGTTGCCTCAACAAATGAATTGAAACCTTTATTTCTGTATTTGCCAGCTTCATTTTCTGAAATTGAATTGGATCTGAACGAAGCTACCTGAACAATATAGATATCTCCGTATTTATAAATGTTATTCCCAACACTTATCGAGTTACCTACTGGAACTTTATTTTTTTCTGTAACTATTTTCTTATCTGGAGCACTTTGCTTTTCCGGATTTTTCAATTCCGACTTTTTTTCTTCTGGAACTACTGCGGCATTCTCATTAATCTGTGTCGTATCGGGTTTAACTTTTTCGTTTATAATATTTTGCGGGAGATAAGGATATGTTATCGGAATATTAAAATCTCTTTCGATAACATTCGCATTATTGGTCTTTAAAGTTAGACTTTGCGTGCTAACAACATCACCACCTTTTTTATAAATTTGCGTAAACCAATAATACCCAGCCGCAGCTAATATTAATAGTAAAGAAAAAACTAGAAATACCCATTTTATATTTTTATGATCTGTTTCGATTTTTTTTTCTCGTAACGTTGATTGTTCCTGAATATCATTGGTTTCATCTTTATCTAATTTTATCTCATTAATCTGTGTTTCTGAAGCCAGCTTTATCTGATTCTCTTTAGAAGAATAATCATCCAAATTTGGAGTGATTGATTTAACTTCGGTGAATTCATCTGTTTGGTCTTGCCGTATTTCACGCGGGTTATATGTTTCAAAAAGTTTGGAAGTACTTTTCCAAAATTCTTCATCGGATAATTCTTCACCTCGTGGTTTACTTTCAGATAATTCCGATTTTACTTCTTCAAAATTACTTAGATCATCTAATAACTTTTCTGCTTCGTCGGTTTCTGATTTAGAGAGATTAGTTTTTTCATCTTCCAATTTAAAATTATTGTCGGCTGCAGCAATGATATCCGATTCATTTTCGTGTTCTAATAATTCATCAAGAATATCCTGCTCATCGTGAGATTCTATTTCACTTTCAGGTTCTTTTATATCCTGTATTTCAAAATGAGGTTTCTGTTCCTGTTTATTAGGATTATTAATTCTTTCATCTGCTAAATCAAGGATTGAATTTGCTGATATTTTTTGAGAAAAGTCTTCTCCAAAATCCCATGCAATATTACTAACAATATTTTCTTTACTTACTTCGGCAGAACGATCGGAGTTGTTTTGATCATCGGAAAGGATTTCATCCAATCGCTCTTCACTTTTTTCTATTTGTACTTGATTTGTATTGTATGAGCTTGCGTCAACTATCAGAGTTGGAAATAATTCTTCTGAAGTTATTATCTGGGACTGTGTAATTATTTTTTCAACTTTCGATTCCAGTAATTTTTTATATTCATAACCTGATGTTGGTATGTAAATACTTTCAGAAGAAACACCTCTTAAAGGAATAAGAGGTTTGCCAATACTTAAACTGAAATAGGAATCTATCGGGTTGTAATCATCGTCATAAGAATATGGGATACTGAAAACAAATCCTTTTGTCTCGGACTGACTTAATTTTTTATCTTCAGTGTAAAGCAGAAGATCAATCAATTCTTCGGAATTTTCATCATCATTTATATCAAGGGCAGGTTTTCTAAATTTACCTTTTATAAGATGAAAATATCCAAACTCAGAAATAAATATTGACTGACTCGGACGTAACAAGGTAGCAATTCTTTTAAGAAGTAATTCCAAAAATAGTTTAGCATTTGCATCGGGTATACCAATTTTTTTGGAAAACTTAATTATTAAATCAGCTTTATTCATTCTTATTAATCGATGTTATATTCTAATTTATCTTAGTAAAAATACTTTATTAAAATAAACATTATAAACGATAATTTACTCCTAAGATAATATTCAAAGGAATTTCTCTATAACCATTCCAGAAGTAATTTTTATAATTTAAAATATTATTTACATCAAGTGTTAAATCAAGATTTGGCTGAATAGTATAAATTAATGAGAAAGCTAAATCAGCTAAATCACCAATCGATATTTTATTTTCTATATCAGAAAACCTTTTTGAAAAATAATCTAATCTCGCTGTTCCCCGTAACTGAGTATTAAATCTATAACTATATGCAGCATTTAATTCAAATTTAGGTGAGTATGGAATAGTCTTATCATTCTGATTTGTTACATCAGAAAATTTTAATGAACTATAGAACTCACCATTTGGTCCCAAATAAAATAAAAAGTTAACGAATGGGTTAATGCTTTTAACCTCCGTAAATTTCAAATCAAATTTCCCTGATTGGAATGAGTTATAAAAATATGGAAAATCATTAGATGAGAAATAATTAAATCCACCATCAATCTGAAAAAATTTAGCATACTCATATTTAATCATGGCTTTGATAGAATTATTCCTTTCCCAATAAATACTTCCAACGCTGTCAACTCTGTAATAATTATTTTGAATTAAAAAATTCCCCGGGCTCTGAAATTCCGCAGTTGGAGCATATTCTCCAAAGAGACTAATATTATCATCTAACTTAATTGCCACTGAGGCATAAAGTGCGTTATAAGTGTTGCCCGCACCTCTTGAAAAATTCCATCCAAAAGAACCCTTAATCAGTTTGGTAAATTGAAATCCTGCAGTGGGTCTAAGCAGAAGAAAATCTTTTCCTGAATTATCGCCCAAAAGATTTTTAATGGAATGATTTCTATAATCTACAACAACACCAAGATTAAATGAAGAAAATTTAATTAAACTTTCTCCTTTTAATCTTAAGTTATTTTCCTTGAATTCTTCCTGCGAAATATTTGCAACTTTATTAGTAAGATTTAAATTGAATAAAAAGTTTCTGTTAAAGTCATTTTTAATTCCAATCTCAAACTTGCCGGAATTAACACTTCTTCTTTCAGTGGGATTATTTGAAGCAAATAATTTGAAACTTGTTGTACCGTAATTTTCATTGACATTAAATTGCGTTCCCGGAAAAACCTGTCCATCAATATCAGACCAATAAAGAAAATTAAATGCAGCTCTGGTTTTGTATCTATCACTGTTATCAACATGTGCTCGCATAAATTCACCGTCAAACATTCCTTCTAAAATTCCGTTTGTAAAAGGATGAGCATAGTTAATGTCCACTGTTGGAATAGTGTACAAGCCGATTCCTGCAGCGATATTACCTTTGAAGTAATTAACTTCATCCAAAAAACTCAAATCATTTTTAATTGGATTAGAAAAATTACCAATCTCTAATTCTTCCGGTGAATAAGAAGGTTTAAGAAATTCCTCGGAAATTGTTGATACAAAATCCGGTTTAATTTTATCTACATTTTTTATACTGATTTTACTTGTCCCAGTAATTACAAAATCAGGTAGTTCAACGTTTGGATTTTTTTGATTATCATTCTGTGCAAATGACAGGAATGAAACGATAATAAGAGTAACAAATAATTTTAACTTCATTCTACTTTCCTCAACTTCCTTAGCGCTTCATCGCCAAATGAAGTGCCGCTGTGTTTCGATATAACAGCACGATACATTTCAGCAGCATTCCGTTTATCATTTAGTTTAACGTAGCAATCGCCCAGGAGCAGATAAGAACGTGTGAGCCATTCGTCATATTTTGAAAAAACTGTTCTTACCCTTACCAAAGCTGTAATGGCGTCTTTATATTTCCCTTGCTCAAAGAGTGATAGACCATAATAATATTGAGATTTTGCACCAACATCATCAGTTCTTTTTTCAGATAATGCTGATAAATAACTGTCAGCATTAGAATATCTTTTAGCAGCAATCTCAATTAAAGCTAATTCAAATTTTGATTTATCAGCAAAGATTGTTTGCGGATAATACATTACAACTTCATCAAAGACGGAATAAGCTTCTTGAAATTTTTTCAGCTCAAGTAATGTTTGTCCCTTATTAAATAAAAACTCTGGAAGTTTTGGAGATTTTTTTAACTCGGTTATTCCGCTGTCATAAATTTTGATTGCATCATCAAACTTTTTATTTGATCTATAAATATTTCCTATTTCTAATACCGATGATGAGGCGAGATCTGAATCTTTATAATTCCTGAAAATATTATCAAAGTTAGAAATTGCTTCTTCAGTTTGCCCAAGATTTTGAGCGCTCTTCCCTATCCAATAAAAAGCATCCGGTACTAATTTGCTTTTACCATAAGTTGATACAAAATCTTTATATGCTTGTTTTGCTTGTTCATATTTTCCTAAGCTGTAATAAATTTCTCCTTTCTTAAATAGAAGCTGATCACTAAAACTAAGGTTAGGATTTTTTGAGGCAAATTCTCCAAGAAATGATACAGCTTTTTCCGGTGTTCCTTTTGCAACATAACAGGATTGAATTCCGTTTACAGCATCAAATACATAACTGGATGATGGAAATTGAGTAATTACTTTTTCATAATTAACAATTGCAGAATCATATTTACTCATATTAAAATAGGCATCGCCAATTGAATAATAAATAATTGGCTGAAGAGAAGTTTTAGGATACTTTGTTGTTACTACTCTATATTGTGAAATCGCTCCTGTAAAATTTCCTCTTTGAAAATAAATCCAACCTACAGTATAAAGTGAAACATCAGCATATTCCGAGTTCGGAAATTTTTCCTGAATTGATGTGAACTCAGTTATTGCTTCATTTACTTTACCTGATTTATATAATGCCTGAGCATATTGATATCTGGCATAAGGGTCCGTACTTAATTTCACATCAGAGCTAAATAATTCCTGATAGACTTTACTTGCGGCAGCAAAATTCCTGCTGCCAAAATAACTATCCGCTAATCGCAGCTTTGCGTCGTTAATCCTTTTATCCTTTGGATATTTTTTGATAAAATCAGCAAATTGATACGCTGAGTTTTCGTAATCTCCAAGATTAAAATAACTGTAAGCTTTTCCATAAAGAGTTTGTAAGGTTAATAGCTCATCATTACCGGCAGCTTGATTATATCTTGTTAATGCTTTTTTAAAATCATTCGCAGCAAAATAGTTTTCTGCAAAAAAGAAATTAAGTTTTTGGGATTCAAATGATGAATCTTGATTATCAACCAATGCTAAATATTGTAAAGATGATTTGTTGTCATTCAGATGATACAATGCAATGCCTAATCCGATTAGTGACCTGTTCTTCACATCTTTATCAATATCATTTAAATCTTTAACTACTTCAAAATAATTTTTTGCTAATTGGTAATTTCCTTTGGTAAGCTCCATTTCTCCTAAAAGCGTAAAAGCTTTCGATCTAATTCTATCATCATTTGAAGAGTTAGCTGAAAGAAGATACTTTGTTGCTAAATCGGTTTTATTAGTTTTGAAGTAAACCACACCTATTTGATACTGTGCTTCTTTAGCTAAAGGATCATTTGGAAATTTTTCTAGAAATTGTTTGTAAATAGAATTGGCTTCCTCATTTTTGCCAAGATATCTTTTACATTCCCCTTTCCAAAAAAAAGATTTGATCGAAAGGCTGTCATCGCCGCTTGAAAGTTCATCAAACTGATTGAACGCATCATTATATTTTTTCTGCTGAAAATAAGTCCAGGCTAAACCATATTTAGAATCTCTGAAAAATAAAGAAGAAGGAAATTTTGTTAAAACTTCACGATAACTTTTTTCAGCATCAGGATATTCCTGAACACGATAATAAGAAGTAGCAAGTAAGTATAAGCTTTCGGAATAAATACTATCCGGAAGATTAGTTAGCTTCGGATTTTTCAGCTCCAGGATAGAGGATTGATAATCTTTAAGTTTAAAATAGCATATTCCAATTCTTATCTGAGCAGAATTTGCCAGATCAGAATTTTTATGATAGGTTAAAAGTTGATCATAATATTTTACTGCATTATTATAATCGCCTCTTTTTTCATAGACATTGGCGAGAGTATAAATTGAATAGTCAGCAAATTTCTTATTTCGTTTGTCGGCAACAGCTTCTTCTAAAAATTGAACAGCTTCATCCAACTTGTTTTCCGTTGTATAGGATTCCCCAATCCAATAAAGAGAATTTGCGGCAAATTCACTTTCAGGATAGTCTCTAAGTAAAAGCTTAAATCTTAAACGACACTTTTCATACTTTGTCTGCGAATAATAAATTAACCCGAGATTGTATAATGATTTGTCACGATAATTAGACCAAAAATAATTCGTTACCAAATATTCAAACGTGATTGCAGACTCATCTTTACGTCCAAGTTTTAATAGTGATTCCGCTGCGTAATATTTTGCCGTGGCATAAATCTCATCAATTATTTTATATTCACTAAAAAATTCTTCAAACAAACGATTCGCTTGAGCGTATTGTTGATCATGAAAAGCAGACATTGCATTTCCAAATTTTTCAGAAACTGTTTGAGATTGAATTACAATAGGACTAAAAGTGAGCAGAATAATAATTACTAAGTATTTGAGCATATTCGATCCTTCATTTGGTTAGGATGGAAATAAAATCATTGCCTTTAGAACAAAAATTATGTTATTTGTGAACAGATTAGGAAACAATAACATATCTAAAAATTCTCACAGCAAATATATAGCTTGACTTTTCATAAAATCAAGCCACTAAATGAAATATAGGAATCTTTTAAAGAAGAGTATTAAAAAAATGAGTGAATTATTAAACTCCGAAATTGAGCGATATTAGGAATCAAAGCAAAAAATACGATTATATTGCAGGTTAATTAAGCTCTAAAACTTTTATCTAATTAATTTCAACTTTTTTCAGAAATGTTGTTAAGTTGAATAATAATTTAAAAA